>DAHZDR010000064.1 GCA_027403435.1 Deltaproteobacteria bacterium | reverse complement strand
GTCGATGGGGCGGCGCCCGAAATCGACGAGTTGCCGAAACCGGTTTATCGCCGGCCCTCGGAGCTTTGACGCCGCCGGACCGTGTCTGACGCGCCCCGCTTAAGTCCTGGCTCGCGCCGATGATAATCTGCGGGGATGCCGTGCGCGGCGCGGCGACCACGCCGCCGCCGTTTTCGTCCGGCCCGGGCCGATGCGTTTAAGCGAACTGGATTACGAACTGCCGACCGAGCTGATCGCTCAGGAGCCGATCCCGAATCGCGCCGACGCGCGTCTGCTCGCGCTCGATCCGCGCACTGGCGCGATTGCGCATTCCCGTTTCTACAAGCTCCGGCGCCATCTGCGCGAAGGCGATTTGCTGGTGCTCAACAACACGCGGGTGTTTCCCGCGCGGCTGCATGCGCGCAAGGAATCGGGCGGCGCGGTGGAACTGCTGATGGTGCGCGCGGCCGACGCTCCCGCCGGCGCGTGGCTCGCGCTCGCCAAGGCCCATCGCCCGCCGCGCGACGGAGCGCGCCTGATGCTGCCGAACGGCCGCGCGCTGCGCGTCGCCGGGAATCCGCGCAACGGCCGGTTGCTGGTGCTTGCGGAAGACGGCGTCCCGATGGAGCGGCTGATCGAGGAAACGGGCGCGCCGGCGCTGCCGCATTATATCCGCCGGCCGCCGGGACCCGCCGACCTCACCGAATATCAGACCGTGTACGCGGAGCCGCTCGGCGCGGTCGCCGCGCCCACCGCCGGCTTGCATTTCACCCGCGAACTGCTCGACGAGCTGGCCGCCGCCGGAATCCCGCATGCCCAGCTGACGCTGCATATCGGCCCCGGCACTTTCGCCCCGATCCGCGCCGGCGAAGTCGAGGGCCATACGATGGACGCGGAATGGTTCACGATTCCGCCCGCCACCGCCGCCGCGATCGATTCCGCCCGCCGTCTCGGCGGCAGGATTATCGCCGTTGGCACCTCCAGCGTCCGCGCGCTGGAATCGTGGGCGATCACCGGCGATCGCGAAGGGTTCACCGGCCTTTTCATCTTTCCGGGCTTTCGCTTCAAACTGGTGGACGGGATGGCGACCAATTTTCACATGCCGCGCAGCACCGTGCTGGCGCTGGTGATGGCGCTGGCGGGCCGCGACCATCTGCTGGCCGCCTACCGCGACGCGATTCGCCATCGCTACCGCTTGCTGAGTTACGGCGACGCGATGCTGATCCTGCCCGGCGCCGCGGAACCGCGCAAAGGCGCCCGCGCCTGATTCGGCGGCCATGAACGTGAACGCACCGAAGTTCAGCTTCGTCATCCATGCGACTGACGGCGACGCCCGGATCGGCCGCCTGATTACGCCGCATGGCGAAGTTTCCACGCCCGCCTTTATGCCGGTGGGAACGCGCGCCGCCGTCAAGGCGATGGCCCCTGACGAACTGTGGGCGATGGGCTATCGGATGGTGCTGGCGAACGCCTACCATCTCGCGGTGCGCCCCGGCGCGGAATTGGTCGGCCAGATGGGCGGCATCGCGCGCTTTATGGGCTTCCGCGGCGCGATTCTCACCGACTCGGGCGGTTTCCAGGCGATGAGCCTCGCGCGGATCAATTCGATCGGCGAGGACGGCATCCGTTTCCGGTCTCATCTCGACGGCGCGCCGCTCACCCTGACGCCTGAAAGCGCAATCGAAATTCAGCAGGCGCTCGGCGCCGATATCATGATGGCGTTGGACGAATGCACGCCGTATCCGGCCGAGCATGAACGCGCCCGCCAGTCGCTGGAACTGACGGCGCGCTGGGCCGAACGCTGCGTCCGGGCCCGCACCAGCCCGTCGCAGGCGCTGTTCGGCATAGCGCAAGGGAGCGTCTATCCCGACTTAAGACGCAACAGCGCGCGCCAGATTACGTCGTTGCCGTTCGACGGCTATGCCGCCGGCGGACTTTCGGTCGGCGAGCCGAAGGCGGCGATGCGCGAGATGGCGGCGTTGACGGTCGCGCTGCTGCCCGCCGATCGGCCGCGCTACCTGATGGGGGTCGGTACGCCGCAGGACTTGCTGGCGGCGATCGC
This sequence comes from Deltaproteobacteria bacterium, assembly GCA_027403435.1. Taxonomy (GTDB): domain Bacteria; phylum Desulfobacterota; class Binatia; order Binatales; family Binataceae; genus JADMIL01. The sequence goes on along the minus strand of DAHZDR010000064.1, from coordinate 7,484 downwards.
GATGGGTTTTGACATGTTCGATTGCGTGTTACCGACGCGCAACGCCCGCAACGGCGCGGCCTTCACCAGCGCGGGGCGCGTATCGATCAAACAGGCCGTTCACACGCGCGATGAAAGTCCGCTGGATCCGCGCTGCGACTGCCGTTGCTGCACGACCTTTTCGCGCGCCTACCTGCGCCATCTGTTCATGGCTGGCGAAATACTGGCGGCGCGCGCGCTAACGGAGCACAATCTCCACTTCTATGGCCGCTTGATGCGCGAAGCCCAAGCTGCTATCGCATCACGGGCCTACAAGGCGTTCGCCGCCTATACGACAAATCTGATCGAAGCCGGCGAAAGCGCAAGGAACGGGAAAACGAATTGATGTTGTTTGAGGGAACCGCGTGGGCCGATGCGGCCGCGCATGCCGCCATGCCGCAAGGCGGGCTTTTCGATCAGCTCCTGACGAATCCGGTCGTGCCGCTGGTGCTGGTGGTCGCGGTATTTTATTTCGTGATTCTGCGACCACAGACCCAACGCGCCAGTGAACATCAAAGGATGATTAAAGGACTTAAACGTAATGACGAGGTCGTCACCACCGGCGGCCTGATCGGGCGTATCCACGAGCTTTCGGATAATCTGGTCACGCTCGAAATCGCGCCCAACGTCAGGGTTCGGATCGAACGCAGCCAGGTTGGCGCGATTTCGAGCTACGGCAAAGCTCAGCCCAAGAAGGAGAAGTCCGACTAACGGCGCGCGCGGCGGCCAGCTCAGGTTTTATTGTGGAAGGCACGAGTCAAAATCCGATTCCGATCGCGATCCTGCTGACGCTGGGCGTGATTTTTCTCTATCTCCATTTCACCAACGGCAGCGGACTGCTGCGTCTGCTGCTGGCGGGTGTGCTGGCGGTTTCGGCGGCGATTTTGCTGCTGCCGAGTTTCCGGCCCGATCTGCCGGATTTCATGGAGAACCTGCCGAAAATCCAGCTTGGACTGGACCTTCAGGGCGGCACGCATCTGCTGCTCGAAGTGCAGTTGCCGGCCGCGGTCAGCAATGCGTTGCGCCGGCGGGCGAACGATCTGAACCGCGGGCTGAAGGAAAACCATCTCGCGCCGGCCGTGGTCGCGCAGAATCCCGACGGTTCCGTCACCGTCACATTGAAAAATGCCGACGAACGCTCGGCTTTTCTGGATCTGGTGGACAAGTCGTTTCCCGACCTGGTGCTCTCGTCCAACCGCGCCGGCGACGCGCCGTCGTTCCAGCTCGCGTTTCAGCAGCGCGAAGAGATTCTAATCAGCAATCGCGCGATGGACCAGGCGCTGGAGACGATTCGCAACCGTATCGACCAGCTCGGCGTCCGCGAAACCTCGGTCCAGCGCGAGGGCGACACCGATATCCTCGTGCAGCTTCCCGGCATTCAGGATCCGGAGCGCGCCAAAGAATTGATCGGCCGCACCGCGGTGCTCGAGTTCAAGCTGATCGACGACAAGAATTCCCTCGCCGACGCGGCCAAGAACGGTCCACCGCCGGGCGACGAGCTGCTGCATGGCCCGATTCAGGCCGGCGGCGCCGAACCTTACCTGGTCGAAACCCCGGTGCTGATGACCGGCGAAACCGTCACGGACGCGCGCGTGCGTCCGGGCAGCAGCCTCGAAGGTCCCTACGTCGAGGTCCATCTGGACAGCCGCGGCGCGGAAACCTTCGCCTCGCTCACCGCCAATAATGTCGGCCGCCGACTGGCGATTATCCTCGACAACACCGTCTATTCGGCGCCGGTGATTAAAGAGCCGATTCCCGGCGGCGACGTGCAGATTACCGGCAATTTCTCGTTCGAGGACGCGCATGAGCTGGCGATCGTGTTGCGTTCGGGGGCGCTGCCGGCGCCGGTGCAGATTATCGAGGAGCGCACCGTGGGCCCGTCGCTCGGCCGCGACTCGATTCGCCAGGGTGAGCTTTCCTTCGTGGTCGGCGCGGCCGCCGTGCTGATTTTCATGGCGGTTTATTACAACGGCGCCGGCTTGCTGGCCGACTTCGGCCTGACCCTCAATATCCTCTTGCTGGTGTGCGTGATGGCCGCCTTGCAGGCGACGCTGACGCTGCCTGGAATCGCGGGCATCGTGCTGACGCTCGGCATGTCCGTGGACGCCAACGTGCTGGTCAACGAACGGATGCGCGAGGAGCTGCGCGGCGGCAAATCGCCGCGCGAAGCGGTCAAGGTCGCCTACGAACGGGCCTGGTCGGCGATTCGCGACTCGAATATCTCGACTTTCGTCGCTGGACTGATTCTCTTCCAGTTCGGCACCGGACCGGTCAAGGGCTTCGCGGTCACGCTCTGCGTCGGCGTGTTGACGGGAGTGTTTTCGTGCTTCGTGGTGACGCGCGCATGGTACGATTATAAGATTTCAATGCGCCGTCTGGCTAGAATCAGCGTGTAATTGTAGTAATAAAGGCTGATAAAACTGAATTAACGGGCGAAATGTTGTAAATTCGTCTGATTTGTCGATGATTATGGAGTCGTGCGCGTAATGAATGGTCTTTGCCGCGAGGATTTGACAGAATAACTTGACTTCGCGTTCGACGACGTACTAGAAAAACGCGCGTCCCTGACAGTATAACGTTTCAATTTCACGATGATGGCCGATAAGGACGACATTCTGCTCAATTCCCGCGAGGTCGCTTTCCTGCTCGACCTCAGCCCCGACACGGTCAACGAGTTTGCGCGCCGCAATATTTTGCCCGCCTTCAAGAAAGGGCGGCAGTGGCGATTCCGCAAGCGGGACATCGCCTCCTTCAAGCGCCATATGCGCGGCGTCAATGTGGCGGCCTGAGCCGGTCCGCGGGATGCGGCTGGCAAGCGGCGCCGGACGGCGCTGGGGGCGGAACGGAGTTGGCCGACAAATCGCCTTCCAGGCGCCTTGCGAGGTATGCATCTGATGGCCGAGCCGCATGAGAGCCGCGTCTATTCGGACTTGGCTCATCTCTACGATCAGGTTTTCGGTCGCGTTTTCGTCGATCACGAGCACGAAGTAATCGAGTCGCTGCCGTTTCGTCCCGGGCAGCGGGCGCTCGAGGTTGGCGTCGGCACGGGCATCTCGCTGGACGCCTATCCGCCCTACCTGCATATCGTCGGCATCGATCCGTCCGACAAGATGCTGACGCAGGCGATCGCCAAGACGCGGGAAAACGGCTGGGGCCATATCGAGCTCAAGCATGGCGACGCGCAACGGCTGGATTTCGCCGACGACAGCTTCGACTGGGTGCTGAGTTTTCACGTGATGACCGTCGTGCCGGATGCGCGCCGGATGATGGCCGAGATGGTCCGGGTCTGCCGTCCAGGCGGCCGGATTGTGGTAATCAGCCATTTCGCGAGTCCCAACTGGTTGCTTTATTTTCTGGGCCGGGTGGTGAATCCGCTCGCCAAGCTCTTGGGCTGGACGACGCGGTTGCGCGCGCGCGACGTGCTCGAGGGACAGCCGATCGAGGTCGAGCGGCACGATCGTTTTTCACGTCTGTCGGTCCATTACTGCGTGATCGCGTACAAGACCGAAGCTGCCGCGCAGGCCGTGATCTAAGCATCGCCGGCGACGGTGGAATGCGCGGGCGCGAAGGCGAAATCGTTAGTGGCGAGCCAGGTTTGATGTTTCGCCGATTGCGCAAGGGTTTGACCAGCGCGATCGCCGCGCTGGTCGCGGCGATGCTCGTCGCCGCGCCCGTATTCGCCTATCAAGGCGGTCCCGTGGTCAATGGCGGCACGATCAGCGGCATCGTGCGCTACGCGAGAACGCCGCCGCCGCGCCAGCGACTCGCAATCAGCAAGGACCGCGACGTCTGCGGCGCCCGTCCGATCTATGACGAATCGTTGGTGGTGGGCGCGGACGGCGGAATCGCGAACGCGGTGGTCACGCTCCCCGGAATCGAAAAAGGCGCGCCGGTAAAGCCGGAGCGCGGCGTCGTATTCGACCAAAAGGGCTGCCAGTACCTGCCGCATCTGATCGCTTTTCCCGCCGGCAGCACGATCAAAATCATCAATTCCGATGGAATCCTGCACAGTATCCATACCGAATCGACCGTCAATCCGGAGGTCGATATGGCCCAGCCGGGATTCAAACGGACGATCTCCGTCACGGTGGCAAAGCCGGAAGCGATCAAGGTCGCTTGCGACGCGCATAACTGGATGGAAGGCTGGTGGTACGCGACGGCGAATCCGTATTACGCCGTGACCGACGCGCACGGCCGCTTCACGATGCGCAACGTCCCGCCGGGCGCGTACACGATCGAGGTCTGGCAGGAAAAGCTCGGCGTCAGGCAACAGCGCGTGACCGTGCCGCCCGGCGGCGCCGTCACGGTGGATTTCACGCTCAAGCCGAAGTAAGGCGGCTCACGGTGTCGCGGACGCGGCGGCGACCGCTCTGCGGCGCCCAGCCAAAAGTTTTCGCGCGCGGCGCAAAGAATTGGAATTATCGCGATGATCAAACGATTCGAACGGCTCGAAATCGCAACCGCTGACCTTGACGACGCGGCCGCCGTCTATGCCGCGAATTTCGGTTTCAACGCGCGGCGCGTGGCGGGCGCGGACGAGGCCGTGATTGCGATCGGCGACGCTGAAATCCGGCTGCGCGCGGGCGCCGCCGTGGCGCCGCTGATCGCCCGCAACGGCGAGGGGCTGACGGCGCTTTGGCTGGAAGCCGACGACCTTGACGCCGTGGCCGCGGCCCTGGATCGCGCCGGTCTCGAACGGCGGCCGGTACGGCGCGAAGGCCGATGGCGCGTGCTGGAAGTCGATCCAAAATCGGCGAACATGACTCCGCTTTTCATCTTCGATCGCCGGCCGTAAGTTTTTCGCCGCAAGCGGCGGCGTTACGCGGCCGCGCTTCGCGCCGAAATCATTGGGCGCAAAAGCTCATTTTACGCCCGATTAGCCGCGCATCCCGCGGCCGCGGCGGCGACCTGCGCGTTGTGGGCTCCGGGTTTCAGGATTAGATTGGAAGCATGGATGCGGGGTCGTGGCGCTTAAGGCTCGGCCTGCGATCAGGCCGGAAATTGCGTCGGATTTTTCTTGGCCCGAACCCTTGGCGCGTGCTGCGGCGCTGTGCGCCATGTGTAATCGCGCTCGCGCTGGCCGGATGCTTCAGTCAACCGGCGCCCGGAATGGGCGTTCCCTATGGCGGCGTGGCGGACTATCTTTCCTACGCCAATACGGGAGATTTCGGGCCGTTTCCCTTCTATTCGCCGATTGACTGGCTTTGGTATCCGGAACCCTACGGCATCTACCAGAATTACGGCTGGAATCCCTATTTGTGGGGCGGCCGCGATTGCGACGACGGTCGTTGTGGCGGTCGTCGGCAGCCGCGACCGTTCGGTTATCCACCCCCCGCGCCCACCTCGGCCGCCCGTTTCGAGATGGCCGCGCATGACGGGGACGCGCTTGGCGCGATCCACGGCCTGTCCGGCGGTTTTCACGACGGCATGGGCGGGATGGGCCATTTCGGCGGTTTCCACGACGGTGGCGGCGGGCATCGCTGAGCGCCCGCCAAACTTAGCTGAAAGCGGGATCGAAATCGGCGCGGACGGCGGCTTCGAGTCGGCGGGTCAATTCGGCGCGGTCGGCGCTTTTCATGCCCGCGGTGGCGATCGGCGCGCCGAGGCGGATTCTGATATGGCGTCCGGGAACGACGAATTTCGCTCCGCGCGGCATGATCGCGCAGGTTCCGCTGATACTCATCGGCACGCACGGCAGTTTGGTCATAATCGCCATCCAGGCGGCGCCGTCGCTGAATTCATGCACGCGATTGTCGCTGTGGCGACGGCCCTCGGCGAAGACGCAGATGCGATAGCCGCGGCGCGCGACTTCGATCGCGCGGCGAATCGCCTGGCCGCCGGCCGCGCGATCAATAACGATATTTCCCGATTTGTGCAGAATGAAGCCGAGCACCGGCAGTTTCTTGATTTCTTTTTTCGCGACGAAGCGGACTTCGCCCGGAATATGGCAAATCACCGCCAGAATATCGAACAGGCTCTGATGGTTGGCGACGAATACGCATCCGCCGAGTCCGGCCAGATTTTCCCGCCCTTCAAGTTCGACGCGCACGCCGCAGGTGCGCAGGATACACCAGCTCCAGGCGCGGATGATCGGCGTCGCCGCATGGCCGTGGTTGAAGAATGCGGCGATCGCGGAAGGGAACGCGAAAATTACCGTGTGGAGCACGGAAATAACGGTCGCGACGGCGCCGAACAGCGCCCGTCGGCGGCTGATTTTCGCGGCGGCGGGAAATTCGGTTGCGGGAGCGTCTGGCGGCATTGTGCGATTAGCGGTGCGGCGGCGGGCGTCGCCAGCGAAACAGCTTAGCTAATCGTTCGCGGGAGCGCAGGCAAGCGTTCGGCGCCGGCGTGGCCTCGGTTCGGGCGGTAAAACGTCCGGCCCAGCCGCTCAGGCCATGCGCGCTTCGGCGGGCGGCGCCGAGGCGGCGCGCTCCGGTTGACGCGGCGCGCGCAGCCGCGGCATGAACCACGCGGCCGCCGCCAACGCGATCAGCAGCGCTTGCGCCGCCAGCGTCTCGACTGTCGGAAACAGCCCCAGCATCGCCACGGTCGGCACATGATTGACGAAACTGGCGCCCAGCAGGCCCGATTCCTGGAAGCTGGCGATTCCCTGGCCCGCAAAAATGACGGCCAGCGTGTAGAGCATCACGGAGGTCGCGGAGAAAAAGGCGCCGATTGGAATGCGCCGGATCATTGTGCGCGCCGTAACGAAGACGATCGTCAGCGCGATCGAACCGGCGATCACGCCGAGGAAAATCGCGTGGCGCTCGATTCGTTCAGTGGCGCCGGAAACCAGCGCCTGGAAGAAGACGATGGTCTCGGCGCCCTCGCGCATCACGGCCAAAAACGCCGTCAAGCCGAGCGCGATCGAGGCGCCGACGCCGCCGTTGGCGCCGTTGACTTTGGATTTGATGAAGTTTTTCCAGCGTTCGGCCTGGCCGCGCGCGGTCAGCCACGAACTGACGTAAAACAGGGTGGCGGCGGCGGTGAGCTGGAAGACCCCCTCGAGCGTGTCGCTGGCGTTGTCGCCGATGAGATGGTTTACGGCCCAGGCCAAAGCGAGGCTCAAGCCCACCGCGAGCAGTCCGCCGCCATAGATGATTCTGGCGCGGCGATCCTGGCCGGCTTCGTGAACGCCCGCGACCAGCGCCAGAATCACGAGCAAGGCTTCAAGGCCTTCGCGAAACAGGATACCCGACGAATACAGGAAATAGGGGATGGCGGTTGACGTGCTTGACATGACGACCTGATTGATAATGATTCTCAATTCTGAAGCGTAGCGCTCCGCGATCGGGCTTGTCAATGTCTGTCGCGGATCGCTTGAGTTTGCCAAGCCGATCGCTTGAGTTTGCCAAATACTGACGCTTACGCATGCTTTTATATGCACGCCGCGCCTGCCAACCACCCGCAATTCAGCTTAAAGCGCTCGTAAAACGCCCCGCAAAACCCGCAAAGCCCATTTTAGC
>DAHZDR010000059.1 GCA_027403435.1 Deltaproteobacteria bacterium | reverse complement strand
AAATCCTGTGGCAGGCGTACCCTCGCTTGCGAATAAGCGCCCGGCGCCGGCTTTTCAGTACTTGTTGATAATCGAAACGCCGACGTTCTGAAAGTTGGTCATCTGCTCGAGCACATGCGACGCGCCTTCCAGGGCGATCGTCTCGGTGATCATCGCCTTCGGAGTCAGCTTCTTCGCCGCGACCATCTGTAGCATCGAGGGATAACGCGACGCCGTCATCCCGAGCGAGGCGATGAGCTGCAACTCCATCGTGACCATGCGATCGATCGGCAGCGCGACCTCGCCCTTTTCGGCGGCGGTGGTCAGGCCGATCTGGAGCGAACGGCCCTGCTTGCGCAGGCAGTTGATCGAGTTCTGGCAAGTGGTCTTGATCCCGAGCGCATCGACGCCGACATGGGCGCCGCCCTTGGTGATATCGAAAATCGCCATCACGGCGTCGGTCTTCTTGCCATTCACGACGTGCTGGGCGCCGACTTTTTTGGCCAGTTCGAGCTTGGCGTCGTCCAGATCGACGGCGATCACGTTGGCGCCGATCGCGGCGGCGATATTAATCGCCGAAAGTCCGATTCCGCCGCATCCGTGCACCGCAACCCATTCGCCGGGCCGCACCTGCGCGCGATCGACCACGCCGTGATAGGAGGTCATGAACCGGCATCCCAGCGAGGCGCCTTCCTCGAAATCAACTCCTTCGGGCATCGGCACCAGATTGGCGTCGGCGTTGGGAATTCCGACGTAACGGCCGTAGCCGCCCCAGTAGGAAAATCCCGGCAGCAGCGGATTGGCGCAAACGTGCGATTGGCCGCCGCGGCAGTATTCGCATACGCCGTCGCCCTGGCTGAAGGGCACCAGCACGCGGTCGCCCTTTTTGTAGTTGCGGCATTCCTTGCCGACTTCTTCGACTACGCCGCAGAACTCATGGCCCATGACGTGCGGCAAGGGCGGCGCCAGGCCGATCCATGTCCAGTCGCCCGACCAGGCATGCCAGTCGGAGCGGCAGACGCCCTCGGCTTCGGCGCGCACAATCACGCCATTGGGCGGACAACTCGGGTCAGGCACATTTTTTACGACCAGCGGTTTGCGCACCGCCTCCAACACTGCTGCTTTCATGAACGAATCTCCTCGTTAGCGTTTGTCCGACGGCGCGGCGCCGGCTCGACTGAGACCCCCAAGGCCGCACGCCATCCGAACCTCCCATATAGCGCCACTGCGGCACGCTCGGCAATCGCCAGCGAAGGGCGCGGCGGCGCTACGCGCGGGGGCCGCGGGCGCGCTGGCGCGATCCATCAGCCAATCAGAGTTTACAAAGTTCGAGCGCAAGCGTTGGCGTCGCGGCCGGCGGCGCGTTTTCAGGCCGAGGAATCGCCGCCCGGCCGGCGCTGGCCCGGCGTGGTCAGCCGCAGCAGCACGGGCGTCGCCAGACCGAGATTGCGGGCGGTGGCTTCGGCGTCGCCGCCGGCGGCGGCCAGCGCGCTGCGCGCGAGCATCCGGCGGGCGGCGGTGTGCGACAGGCGCCAGAGCGACTGCGCGGCGCTGGACGGATTCGCGGCCACCAGTTGATCGACCACTTCGGCGCGGCCGATCGCGCGCGGTTCCGGCCCGGACGCCGCGATCGCCAGCCGCGTAATCAGATTGATCAATTCACGGACGTTGCCGGGAAACCGATATTCGGCGATCGCCTTGAGCGCGGGCGGCGCCAGCGACGCCGCCGGGTCGAGACGGCGCAAATAATGCCGCGCGAGCAGCGGCAGATCCGCCGGGCGCGCGCGCATCGGCGGCAGCGTCAGCGTGAGATCGAAGAAGTCCCGCAGTTCGCGCAAAAATTCGCCGCGCGCGGCGGCTTGGGCAAGGTCGTGCGAGGCGGCCGCGAAAAAACGGATCGGCGCGGCCGGATGCGGACCCCAGGCGGCGGCGCGCGGACAGCCCTGGAGAATTTCCAGAATCCGACGCTGGGCGGCCAGCGACAACTCGCCCATCCGATGCAGAAAAATCGCGCCGGCGTATCCCGGCGAGGGCGCCGGCCCGGTCCCGGCGCCGGCGCGCAATTCGTCGATCGCGGCGGTAAGCTCGCGCGCGATCGTGCTCTCGTCCAGGGCCGGACAATCGATTTCACGCAGCGGCCGGGAATCGCCGCCGGCCGCGTGAATCAACCGAATCAGCGACGCCTTGCCGGAGCCGGTCTCGCCTTCGACGATAATCTTGGCGGGTCCGCGCGCGAGCGCGACGGCGGCGCGGATGGTTTCGAACATCCGGAGGTCCGCGGTGACGAACGGCGCCGGCAAGCGCAGCGCCCGCGACAGGATAAAGCAGGCGACCGCCCGGAAATCGTCGGCGACGAAATCGCTCCGGCCGCCGTCCGCCGCTTCCAACCGATCGCTGACGATGACGCGCAGTCCGCGCCGCCGACGGATAGCGTCGCTGACGTCGTCAAGTTCGACGCGAAAATCCACCGTCGCGCGAGGCGCGGCGCCGAGCGGCTCGATTCTCAAAGCCGGCAGTAGCCGTAACAATTCGGCAGGCGCCTTTCCTCCGAGTTCAACGCGCGCCAAAGCATCCACTAATCCACATCCCTCCGTCCTTTCGGCTGAAGCACACCCACGTCCGCGACGCTGTCGCCCACTTGGTCCGGCATACGTGCAAGCTCGATACCATCGCCGAATGTCCCTTTGCGCGACGCGGCCGTGAGCCGGCGCGGGTCACGCACCCGCTCCGATTTTGGGACGTTATGGCCCCGGTCGATTCGCCACGAGCGGCCGCCACGCCCGTCCCGCCGCCAGGTCGCCGTTCCGCGACGAACTTGACGACGGTTCAGTCCAACGGCGCGGCTAACGCGCATGCACGGCGCACGTCGGCGCAAAAGCTGCGGTTGCGCGCTTTGTACGGCTTAGCCTGTCAAACCAGTCAGGGTCGAAAAGCCGGCCTCAGGCCGATCGATCCGCCCGCGGCGCGAACCGCGTCCGCCGAGCGCCACGGCCACCGATGTATCATCGCGGCACATCGCCGCCGCGGCCGTGCGCAACGGCGATCCGCCACGGCGGCGGCCGGATCGTCGCGGCGCCGTATATTGGCCGCCTCCGAGCGGCAAAAATCGGCGCCATCCGGACGCGGCCCGCGGCCGCCCGC
>DAHZDR010000052.1 GCA_027403435.1 Deltaproteobacteria bacterium | reverse complement strand
CATCCACATCCGCTTCAAGGTGTAACGCGCATCCGTCGTCGCGCCCTTGGGGCAAAACATCAACCAACGCTACTTATGAATCAGGACAAGTTAGGGATTAGGCCAAGCAAACTGACACAATCGATTGACCGCTCTGTTGATTTTGGCTAGAATTTTATCATTGCAACCCATCGACGCTGCTCTGTCCCTTGTGGAGAGAGGATGATGCGCCGATTATTTCGACCCCAGGGGACTGTCCAGCAATGGATTGTCCCCTGTATTGTTTCTGAGCGATCTATTTTACCTGCGGGAGGGTTCTCAAATGGCAGACGAAGCCGCCGGACTGCCGAGCCCGAAGAAAGAGAACGCTCGGATCAGGGTCTTTGTCGATTATTGGAACTTTCAACTCTCGCTCAATCGGGTCGAGGACGGAGCTCTACATACGATCAACGAAGCCCGATTTAAGGTGGATTGGCGAGCACTTGGCCCGTGGTTGACAAAGAAAGCGGCGGAGATTATACGGCCTCCCGCATCGTATTCGTTCGAAGGAATGAACATTTACACTTCGTATAATCCGCAAACTGCAGAAGGCCGCGGCTTTAAAAAATGGGCGACCACTTGGTTGGATCGACAGCCTGGAATTCAAGTGGAATGCCGGGAGCGAAAGCCTCGTGCACTTCCTAAATGCCCCGTTTGTCACAGGGAAATTAGAAATTGCCCATACGACGGTTGCGGTAAATCAATTGTTGCGACAATCGAAAAGGGCGTCGACACGTTAATTGCAACCGACATGATAAGGCTAGCTTGGGAAGATGCGTATGATATTGCCGTCTTAGCGACGTCTGACAGTGATCTGGTACCTGCGGTTGAATTTCTCGACGTAAAGGGTCTCAAAGTCGTCCAAGCGGGGTTTCCGCCGACTGGTGTTGATCTTGCGACCAAGTGCTGGGCCTCGTTCGACGTTGGAGCGAGCCGAAGCGAAATCGCCCGACACGAAAAATAGCCCGTTTGCAGCCTTCAAAACCGGTCACTCACAAGCGAAGTAAGCTGGTACCGGCGAACCCGGCTGCCTTGCGAACGGGCGGGGGCGCTGGAACAATGTTGCAAAACCGCGCCCGCTAGCGGCGCGCCTGCCGACCGATCTTCATTAATGCGCCGCGCCGAAACCCTAATCCTGCTGATCGCGCTGGGCTTTTACGTCTGGTTTCTCCATCATTTCGGCCTCGCCCAGGTGATCGCCCAGATTCGGATGGTCGGATGGGGCCTCGGACTCACGATTGCGCTCGAAGCCGTCGCGCGGGTCGCGAACACCCTTGGATGGCGCGTGACGATCGCGGACTGTCCGCCGAAGCTTGGCTTTGGCGAGCTGTTTGTCGCGCGAATCGCCGGCGAGGCGGTGGATTACATCACCCCCTCGGCGCAGCTCGGCGGCCAGTTCGTGATGGCGCTGATGGTGCGGCGCAAGCTCGTGATGGCGATCGCGCTGGCGACGGTGATTATCGCGTCGCTGGCCGAGGCGGTTGGGCAAATCGGCTTTATCGCGGGCGCGCTGATGGCGACGCTGCCGTTCGCGGCGCGGGCGCATCATCTGCTATGGCCGGCGATGGGCGGTTTGGCGATCGCGATCGGACTGGCCGGCGGTTTCCTCTATGTCCAGATGAAGCATCCGTTCGCGATGCTGTGGAAGGCGGCGGCCAGACTCGATCTCGGCCATCTGGCCAATCCGGAAATTCACGCCGCCGCCGACGCGGCCGACGGCGTGCTGCTCGACTTTTATGCGCATCGGCGCGGCCGGCTCGCGCTTTCATGCCTGTGCTATTTTGTGGCATGGAGCATGGGACCGGTTGAAATCTATATTCTGCTGACGCTGCTGGGCGCGCATCCGAGCGCGATGGCGGCGCTGCTGGTCGAAGCGCTGGGACTGCTGATCGAGCGCGCGACCTTCCTGATTCCCGCCAAGCTGGTCAGTCAGGAAGGCGGCAAGGCGCTGATTCTGGCGACGCTCGGCTACGGCGCCGGCGTCGGCTTTGCGGTGGGCGTGCTGCGCCGGATAAAGGAAATGGTATGGGTATTATTCGGACTGGTGGCCCTTGCGGCCCATCGCATGCTAACCGAACGGCAAACGGTCGCGGACGAAGCGCGTCCCGCCGCGGATTTGATCAAAATTTCAGGCGTTCAGAGAGGACCATCCTTATGAAAAAATCGATTGCCGCGATCATCGGCGTGCTGCTGCTGGCCGCGCTGGGCGCCGCGCATGCGGGCGTGATCGTCGATGAACAAGAGACAATGCAGCAGGGTCCCGGCCATACCGCGACCCGCCAGCGCACCGTGATAATCCAGGGCAACAAGCAGAAGATGGTGTCGAACCGGGTCGAGGTGGTCACGGACCTCGATACGGGCACGATGTACCTGATCTATCCCGCCCAGAAGCAGTACATGGAGCTGCCCTTCCCACCGCAGGGGGCGATGGCGAAGATGATGGGCGATCGGATGTCAACGCTCAACTTCAAGAAGAGCGGCGGCAAAAAGACCATCCTTGGCTATGGCTGCGAACAATACTCCGGATCCGGCTCGATGATGGGCAATAAATATTCCGTCGTCGGATGTTTCGCGGCCAAGGCGCCCGGCGCCAAAGAATTCGACGCGTTTCAGAAGACCATGTCGGCAAAGGTCAAGGGCACGGCCATGGAGATGCATGGGCAGGTGCCGGATGGAATTCCGATGGAGCTGACTTCGACCACCAAGCTGACCAATTTCAGCGCACCCGGCATGTCGCCGGCGCAGGCTGAGAAAATCCGCCAGATGCTCGCCAATCGGCCGCCGATGGTGACCACGACGGTGGTGACCAAGGTGACCACCAAGAAGCTTGACGCGGATACCTTTGCGGTGCCCGCGGGCTTTACCAAGCGCGAGATGAGCCAGACGGGACAGATGGCTCCGTCCGCTGGCGGCGCCAAGGCGCCTGAATGACAACCCGGCGCGCGGCCGGATGCGCGAAAAATCGTTAGCGCCGCGAGCGTAGTAACCAGGAAGGCCGGACGGGCGTCGATACGCCGGTCCGGCCTTTGACCTTCAGCGGCGGTCGCGGCGCGGCCGCTTGAGTTGGCGCTCGCGCGGGCGCCATAGGCGATCGAAGCGACGCGTAAATTTGCTGGAGAAAGCTGACAATGGCGGAAATAACGCACAAATTCGTCGATTCGAACGGTATCCGGATGCACGTGGCCGAAGCCGGCCGCGGCTTTCCGGTGGTGATGTGCCACGGCTTTCCCGAACTCTGGTACTCATGGCGCCATCAGATGGCCGCGTTGGCCGACGCCGGTTTCCGCGCGATCGCGCCCGACCAGCGCGGCTATGGCGAGACCGACGCGCCGGCGCCGATCGCGGCCTACACGCAGCGCCAGCTCGTCGCCGATCTGGTCGGGATGCTCGACGCGCTCGGCATCGGCCAGTGTGTGATCGTCGGGCACGACTGGGGCGGCGCGGTGGCGTGGAACGCGGCGCTGCTGGCGCCGGATCGGATCGTCGGTGCGATCGGCATCAACACGCCATTTTTTCCGCGCACTCCCGTCAAGCCGACCGATCTGATGCGGCTGATGGCGCAGGGCAAATTCCATTACATGCTCTATTTTCAGGAGCCGGGCGTGGCCGAAGCCGAATTGGAGCGCGATGTGCGCCGTTCGCTGCGCGGCTTCTATCAGGGCGGCGCGGATTTGGGCGCGGGGATTCCGTCGTCCGATCCGCCGGGCGTGTTTGGGCCGGCCGGCGGCGGCATCCTCGACCGGCTGCCGGATCGTCCGCATGGCGCGTTTCTGAGCGACGCGGATTTCGCGGTGTTCGTCGAAACCTTCGAACGCACCGGCTTCCGCGGCGGACTCAACTGGTATCGCAATATCGATCGGAGCTGGGAGGAGAGCGCGGGACTTGAGCATCGCGTGAATCAGCCGGCGCTGATGATCACGGCGGAACTCGATCCGGTGCTGCGGCCGGAGCTATGCAACGGGATGCAAATGTTCGTGCCGAATCTGCGCCGGACCGCGCTGATCAAAGGGTCGGGCCATTGGACGCAGCAGGAGAAGCCGGCCGAGGTGAACGCCGCGATGCTCGAATTCCTGGCCGAATTCAAAACCCGCTGAGCGCACCAAAACCGTCTGCCGCCAAAGCGACGGCACTGAAAACCGCTACCAGGCGCGCTGTCGGCTGGCGCGCGGTCAGAATTTGTCCTTGAGGGCGCGGGCGGCGGCGAAAATCGCGACCGGATCGTCGGGCAGCGCCGGATCGATCTTTTTCAGGCTCGCGCGCAGCTCGGGACTCGCGGTGCGCAGGAACGGATTGAACTGTTGTTCGTCGCCGATGGTCGATGGAATCGTGAATTGGCCGGCGGCGCGGGCTTTTTTCGCCCAGGCGTATTTCGCCTTGAGCGCCTGATTGCCGGGTTCGAGGGTCAGTGCGAATTCGAGATTCTTGACCGTGTATTCATGGCCGCAGTAAACCCGCGTCGCGGCGGGCAGCGCGGCGAGCTTCGCCAGCGACGCGACCATGGTTTCGGCCTTGCCCTCGAACACCCGGCCGCATCCCGCGATAAACATCGTGTCGCCGGTGAAGACGGCTTCGAGTTCGGGGAAATAGTAGGCGACATGGCCGTTGGTATGGGCCGGGATGCCGATGACGCGGCCGGTGAGCGCGCCGACGCGGACGGTGGCGCCGTCAGCGACTTCGTTGGTCTGGGCGGGGATGCGGCCGTTTTCGTTGCGGGCGCCATAGACGCGGATTCCGGGCAGGGCGCGCGCCAAATCCTCGTTGCCGCCGACGTGATCGAAATGCCAGTGGGTCGGCAGCACGGCGACCAGTTTCAGCCCCTGACGCTGGACCGCGTCGAGCACCTTGGCGGCCTCGGAACAATCGACCACGCCGCACTCGCGCGAGGCGTCGTCAACGACCAGATAGGCGTAATTGTCGCTAAGCTGGGGAACCGGAATGATCGCCATCGCAACCTCCGTAAAAGACGCGCCGCCGCGCCCGTCTGAAACCGCGCGTGGCCGCGCCGGTCAGCCGATAATATTGTAGCCGACGTCCACGTAAACCGTCTGGCCGGTGACGCCGCTGGAAAAATCGCTGAGCATCACGGCCGCCATCTTGCCGACCTCTTCGGGACGCATCGCGCGCTTGAGCGGCGCGCGCTCGCCGACCTCGTGAGCCATGGTATGGAAGTCGCGGATGGCGGAAGAGGCGAGGGTGCGGGCGGGCGCGGCGCTGAGCGCGTTGACGCGTATATTTTTGGGGCCGAGATCCAGCGCGAGATAGCGCACGCAAGCCTCGAGCGCGGCCTTCGCCACGCCCATCACATTGTAATTCGGTATCGCGCGCACGGCGCCGAGGTAACTGAGCGTGACGATCGCGCCGCCGCCGCGCGACTCCATCAGCGGTTCGGCGGCGCGCGCCAGCGCGACCAGCGAGTAGGCGCTGATTTCGAGCGCGCGGCCGAAGCCGGGGCGGCTGACGTTGAGAAAGCGGTCGCGTAGGTCTTCGCGATCGGCGTAGGCCACCGCGTGGACGAGCATGTCGAGTCCGCCCCACAGCCCCTTGAGCCCGGCCATCACGCGGTCGATCTGTTCGTCGTTGCCGACGTCGAGTTCGCCGGCGACCTGCGCGCCGATTTCCGCGGCGAGCGGCCGCACGCGCTTTTCGAGCACTTCGCCCTGATAGGTCATCGCGATTGCGGCGCCCTGCGCGTGCAACTCCCGCGCGATCGACCAGGCCAGACTTTTATCGTTGGCGACGCCGACAATCAGCGCCCGTTTACCTTCCGCTATGCCCATCGGGCGGGACTCCTTGCCATGAGGTCGGTCGTTCGCGCCGGCGCCGAATCGATCGTCGGCGCGAATCTGATAACGCGGCATCGATATTAGCGCGCGCGGCGGGTGACGACGAACGCCCGGCGCTCAGACCCGAATCCGCATCCCGTCGCGCGCCATCGGTATCCGCACCTCGCGCCGGCGGTCGAGGACTTCCCGGCCGATATGCGTCAGCACCATCCGGCCGACTTCGAACTGGCCGCGATTCGCGCTGAGCTTGGGATAGTTCATATGAAATTCAAGTTGCGTGCTGTCGAAGTAGGTGCACTCGCAAAGAAACAGGTCGGCGCCGGAGACGAACGGCGCGAGTTCGTCGGTCCATCCGCTGTCGCCCGAAAAGGCTATGGTCTTGTCGTCGAGTTCGAGGCGAAAAGCCAGCGAAATGTCGCGCTTCATGTGCGGCGTGCGCATCGCGGCGATCCGCACCGGTCCGATTCGGTGATCCTTGCCGGGAACGATTTCGATAAAATTCAGATATTCGAGCAGGCGCGGCAGGTCGGGCTTGGTTCCAGGGAACATCGTGCGGAACAACCGCCAGGTGCGTTCTTCGATGCGCGGCGGGCCGACGATCGTCAGCGGCTTTTGGCGCGGACTTTCGTAAAGATATTCCAGCAGAAAAAAGGGCAGGCCGCCGAAGTGATCGCCATGCAGATGGCTCACCAGGATCAGGTCGAGGTCGGCGGTCTTGAAGCCCATGCGCTTCATCGCGCAGAGCGCGGTCGGGCCGGCCTCCATGAGGATTCGGCAGCTTGCGCCTTCGATGATATAACCGGATTGGAAGCGCCCGTGACTGGCGAAGGCGTCGCCGGCGCCCAAAATCGTCAGGTCGAGGCCTGCGGACCTCAATGGCGATTTAGGCATGGTTACTGTTAATATCATCGCGCAAGAGCGGAACCTAGTCGGGAGCGGCATTATGAAACATATAAAAGTTGGCGTGGGTTTCGGCCTGTTTCGACTCGGGATGCCGGCGCCGGAGGCGATTGCGCACGTCGCCGAACGAGCCGAGGAATGGGGTCTCGATTCGTTCTGGCTGTCGGACCATCTGCTGGCGCCTTCGCCCGAGCTGGACGTGATCGCGACGCTTTCGCTGATCGCGTCGCGCACCACGCGGATCAAGCTTGGTCCCAGCGTGTTCCTGCTCAATTTGCGCCATCCGCTGATGGCCGCGAAAGCGTTCGCCACGCTCGATTACTTCGCGCATGGGCGGATCGTGATGGCGGTCGGCACGGGCGCGAATCTGGCCGATTACGCCGCCTGCGGAATTCCCACGGAAGGGCGCGGCCGGCGCCTTGACGAGGGCATCGTGGTCTTGCGCAAGGCCTGGACCGAGAAGAATTTCAGCTTCCACGGCAAATACTTCAATTTCGACAACGTGACGATCGAGCCGCATCCGCGCCGCCGCATGCATAACGATTCCGGCACGATCGATCTGTGGGTGGGCGGCAAGGCCGACGCGGCGCTGCGGCGCACGGCGCGCTTCGCCGACGGCTTTTTCGCGTCGTCCCAGGCGCCGGAGGAATTCGCGCGCAACATGGCGGCCGTGCGCCGTTACGCCGAGGAATACGGCCGCGCCAATGCGCGCATCGAATCGGGCCTGATCCTGCTTTGCCGGCTGGCGCCCACGCGCGAGCGCGCGCTGGAGGCGATGCGTCCGATGCTGGCGGCGATGGGCCGCGGCGGCGAGGCATTTTTGCGGCACACGGCGCTGGGCTCGCCCGACGATATAATCGCGCGGCTCAAGGACTATATCGACGTCGGGCTGGACAAATTCGTGCTGTGGCCGGTGGCCGAACCGGCCGCATGGCCGGATCAGATGGAGCTGATCGGGCGCGAAATCGCCGCCCATTACAATCGCGCCGCCCAGGCCGCCTAACCGCGGACGGCGCGCGAATCAGACGCGAGAGCGGAAGACGTCGATGGCCCGAATCGAACGCGTCGCGGTGTTTTGCGGTTCGAGTCCGGGCGCCGATCCGGCCTATCGCGAGGCCGCGCTGAGATTGGCGCGCGCGCTCGCCGATCGCCGTATCGGTTTGGTTTACGGCGGCGCCAACGTCGGCCTGATGGGCGAGATCGCGCGGGCCGCGCTCGCGCGCGACGTTCCGGTGACCGGCGTCATCCCGGATTTTCTCGTCGCATACGAAGTCGCCATGACCGGGCTTGCGGATTTGCGCATCGTCGGTTCGATGCATGAGCGCAAGGCGGCCGTGGCGGAACTCGCCGACGGCTTTATCGCGATGCCCGGCGGGCTGGGCACCCTTGAGGAGTTTTTCGAGGCGCTGACCTGGGCGCAACTGCGGCTGCACGCCAAGCCCTGCGGCCTGCTCGACGTGAACGACTATTATTCGCGACTAGGCGATTTTCTCGACCACGGGGTCGCCGAACGCTTCATCAAACCGAGCCATCGCGCGGCCATTTTGATCAGCCGCGATGCGGACGATCTGCTCGATCAATTCGCACGCTTCGAAGCGCCCGCGACGGACAAATGGATCGACCGCGGGCGCGGCCGGATCTGACCGCCTCCGGCGCGGGA
>DAHZDR010000043.1 GCA_027403435.1 Deltaproteobacteria bacterium | reverse complement strand
CGGTCTGCTCGCCGCGTTTTTCATCAATGACATCGTCTGCCTCGCGCTGGCGCCGCTGATAATCGAGCTGACGGCGATGGTCGGCGCGCCGCCGGTTCCGTTTCTGCTCGCGCTCGCGACCGCCAGCAATATCGGCAGCGCCGCGACGATCGTCGGCAATCCACAGAACATGATCGTCGCCGGCTTCGCCCATCTCGGATACGGCGCGTTTGCACTCCGCGTGGCGCCGGCGGCGGCGGCGGGCCTGGTGATTGATTACGCCGTGATCGCGTTCCTGTACCGTGGCCAACTGCGTTGTTTGCGCCTCGATCCGGCAATGGCGCGGCCGCGCCGCCGCCGGCGCGTTTCGCCGTGGTTTCGCCTCAAGTCCGCGGGGATCGCCGCCGGCGCGCTGGCCGGATTCGCGATCGGCTGGCCCGCCGATCTGGTCGCGATGGGCGCGGCGGCGATTTCACTTTGCACCCGGCGGGTCAAACCCGCGCGCGTCTATCGGCTGGTCGATTGGACGACGCTGCTGATGTTCGCGGGGCTGTTCGTGGTGGTGGCGGGCGCGGAAAGGACGGGATTGCAAAACGATCTCGTGCGGGCGATCGGCGCGGCGCGCCTGACCGGCGCCGCCACGCTGGCCGTGGTCGTCGCGGCGCTTTCCAACCTGGTCAGCAACGTGCCGGCGGTGATGCTGATGCGGCCGCTGTATTACTCGCTCGCGATGGGTCCGCGGCAGGCGCTGGTAATCGCGGTGGCGAGCACGCTGGCCGGAAATCTGACGGTGCTCGGCTCGATCGCCAATCTGATCGTCGTCGAGCATGCGCGCCGTGAACGAATCGAAATCGGCGTTTACGAATATATGCGCGTGGGCGTGCCGGTTACCTTGCTGACGATGGCGGCCGGCATCGCGATCGTCGCGGCGGGCGGCTGAGCCGCGCCGCCATTCAACGGCGCGGGGGAAATTCGCAGCGGACCAATTCCGTCCTGGCGACCGCGCCCGCGATCATCGCCTCGATATCGAACTCGGCTTCCGCCTTGACCACCGCTTCCAGCCGCGCGCGGGTCTCGGGATGGGCCGGGACGAACAGCGAGCAACAGTCCTGGTCCGGCAGAATCGACGTTTCGAAGGTGCCGAGCCGCCGCGCCTCGACGATGATTTCGTTTTTATCCATTCCGATTAACGGTCGAAAGAGCGGCAGCGACGCCGCTTTTTCGACCACCGTCATGTTTTCGAGCGTCTGCGAGGCGACCTGGCCGAGACTTTCTCCGGTGACCAGCGCGCTCGACCCGGCGCGTCCGGCCAGTACGCTCGCGATACGCAGCATCATGCGCCGGTAAAGCACGACGCGCAGCGGCCGCGGAGCGCGGGCGACGATTTCGCGCTGCGCGTCGGCGAACGACACCAGCGCAAGCGTCGAGCGCATCTGATAGCGCGTCAGATGGGCCGCGAGATCGCACGCCTTTTCGCGGCTGGCGGCGGAGACGAGCGGATGGCTGTGGAAATGGACGAAGTCCAGGCGCAGCCCGCGCCGCATCATCCGATACGCCGCGACCGGCGAATCGATTCCCCCCGAGAGCAGTACGGTGGCGCGGCCCGTCACCCCCACCGGCAGTCCGCCGGCGCCGGGATATTTGCCGGCGGCGAGATAGGCGCATTGCGGCAGGATTTCGATATTGATCGTCAGTTCGGGATTTTCCAGATCGACCTTGAGGTCTAGCGCCGCCGCGACCGCGCCGCCCACTTCTCGATCGATCTCCATTGAATTGAGCGGAAAGCGCTTTTCGGCGCGCTTCGTCGAGATCCGGAAGGTGCGCGCGGGATGGGCGCGGGCGGCCGCGATCGCCGCGCGCTTGAGCGCATCCATTGCAAGCGGCGCCGGCCGGCTGATCGTGAAGTTTTGCAGGCCGAAGATCAGCGCCGCGCGTTCGCACGCCAATGCGTCGCTCGCGCGCGCCGGCAACTCCGCGAGAATGCGCGGGCCTTCGGCGCGCACGCGCCCGAGTCCCGCGTCGGCAAATACGCCCAGCAAATTGCGCTTGAGCTGCTCGACGAAACGCCATCGATTGCCGCCCTTGAGCACGATTTCGTGGCATCGCCCGATCAGCACCCGCGGCGCTTCAGTTTCCGCGCTCACGCCGGTCGCCGCCGCCGCGTCCGCGCCATGGTCATGCGTGCCCATCGTGGGACTTAACTTGTCAGTATCGGGCTTGCGCTGGAAGAGCGTGGGCGCGATGATCACATGACCGCTTCCACCTATGATGGATACTGACGACCAGATTCCAGGCGTTCGCGAATGCCTCGACCGATTGCGCCGCCGGCTCATTCCGGCCGCCGCCGTCCCGCGTCCCGAGCCGAAAGACGGCAGGGCCGCCGCCGTGCTGGCGCCGCTGATTGTGCGCGGCGACTCGATCGACGTGCTCTACACCCGCCGTTCCGACCACATCGCCAGCCATCGCGGCCAGGTTGCGTTCCCGGGCGGCGGCTTCGACCGGCGCGACCCGGACCTGATGGCCACGGCGCTGCGCGAAACGCATGAGGAAGTCGGACTCGCGCCCACCGCAATCAGGATTCTCGGCAGCTTTCCGGGCCGCCGCACCTTTTCGACCAATATCGAGGTGACGCCCTTCGTCGGCGTAATCCACGGGATGCCGGAGTTGCGCGCCGATCCGCGCGAGGTCGCGGAAATTTTCACGGTGCCGCTGCGCGCGCTGAGCGACCCGCGCCATCGCGGACGGCATCAATGGAATCACGACGGAGAGATTGACGGCTATCCCGCCATCCTGTATGGCGGGCAGATAATCTGGGGCCTTACCTACAACCTGACGCTGACGCTGCTGGAGCTGATCGGCGGCGATGAACGGGGCCGCGCGCGTTCCGGCTAACGCCGCGCCAGCTCGAAATACGAGACGCCAATTAGCTGGCCGGCGGCGACGCCGAGCGCCGTCAGGATTTCCCCGACTTCAGCGCGGTACGCGCCGGGATCTTCGCCGGCCGCCACAACCGCTTCGATTTCGCCAAAATCGCCCAGCCCCGCGACGCGGTCAAGATGCAACCGCACGTTGCGGCGCGTCAGCAGCGTCCGGGTCTTGCGCACCTCGGCAAGCACGCCGAGCGCCGCGCCAAGGAGCGTGCGTATCGCGGCGGGATCGGCGACCGGCGCGATCGAGTAGTCGCTGAGCTCGAGACCGCCCTGGGCCGATCGCGCGTAATGGATCAATGCGCCGACGCCGGCTTCCTCGCGCAGTTTGAGCTTGCCGTGCGCCACCGCGAAGAAGGTGTCGCACTGAATCAAATTGGCGCGCCAGGCGAAACCGATCGCTTCAGCGGCGCGGCGCGCCGCCGCCGAATCGTTAATATGGAATTTCGCCTCAAGGTTGCGCATCGCCGTCCGGCCGTCGTCCGCGGGTACTGGTTTAATTCGGGGCTGAGTGTCTGAGTTTGGATACGCTGGTCCGTGGTTGCCGCTGGTTTTCGGTGCGATGGCTAGCAGCGGCTCCGGGCTGTGGAACAGCGCTATCGACATCGTCCGTGAAGTCAGCAAACAGCAACAGGCCGTCACCGAAAAGCTGAGGGCCGACCCTGTGGCACTCCCGCTGGCTCCGCGATAACAGGCTATCCTGAATCACATCAAATTCCGATTATTTGCGACGATTCTCGTCGGCCACTCGCGCCGGGTGGATGCAGAGGCGCTAGCCTTCCACTGAATCAGCGCGCATTTTTACGACGTTGTCGAAGCACCGCTAACCCCTCGGGAGTTGCCGCAGTTCGTCGCGCTTGGC
>DAHZDR010000038.1 GCA_027403435.1 Deltaproteobacteria bacterium | reverse complement strand
GGAGCGGATGCCACGCCACGCCGATTCACGCTGACGCTCCGCCCTTCGGCGATCGCCAGCTGACCGACAAAACCAACCGCCTTTCCTATCCCTACGGCCTGATGGTCAATCGACTCGGTCTGCGCTTCGTCGATGAGGGCGAGGATCAGGCGTTTTTCACCTACGCCAAGTTCGGCGGAATCATCCTGAATCAACCCGGCGCCGTCGCCTGGCAAATCTTCGACGCCAAGGCGCGCGACCTGCTTGAACCGCGCTATGCCACCAGCGATCCGCTCACCGCCGACACCCTGCCCGCCCTGATCCGCCAGCTCGATTGCGATCACGAAACCGCGCTCCGCACGATCGCCGATTACAACGCCGCCGCCGGACATGGCGAATTCAACCCCGGCGATCGCGACGGCATGGCCACGCGCAATCTCGCCCTGCCGAAATCCAACTGGGCGCGAAAACTCGACACGCCGCCGTTTCTCGCGTGGCCGGTCACCGGCGGCATCACCTTTTCCTTCGGCGGCCTCAAAATCAACGAACGCGCGCAAGCGCTCGGCGCCGACTGGCGGCCGATCGAGGGCCTCTACGTATGCGGCGAGATGGTCGGCGGGCTGTTCCATAACAATTATCCGGGAGGGTCCGGCCTGATGTCGGGCGCGGTCTTCGGCCGGATCGCCGGCGCCAATGCCGCGCGCGGCTGACGCGCCATTATCAGCGCTGGATATACGTCGATGCGGCAAATCGGCCTGAGAGCGGTCTTCATGCGCGGCGGAACGAGCCGCGCCCTGATGCTGCGGGCGGAAGATCTGCCGCTCGGCCGCGAGCGCTGGACGCCGATTTTTCTCGGCCTGATGGGCAGTCCGGACCCCAACGGCCGCCAACTCGACGGCATGGGCGGCGGCCTTTCGTCGCTCTCGAAAATCTGCGTGATCGGCCCGCCCAGCCATCCCGAGGCCGATGTCGATTACACCTTCGCGCAGGTCGCGATTCGCGACGCTGCGGTCGATTACAGCGGCAATTGCGGCAATATGTCGTCGGCGGTCGGCCCCTTCGCCATCGATGAGGGAATTGTCCCCACCGCCGGCGGCCACGCCGTCGTCCGCATCTTCAATACCAACACGCGCAAGCTGATCGTCGCGCGCTTTGCGATCGACGATGGACGCGCCGCCGTGGACGGCGCTTTCGTCCTGCCCGGAGTCGCCGGCTCAGGCGCGCCGATTCGGCTGGAATTTCTCGATCCCGGCGGCGCCGCCACCGGCCGCCTGCTGCCTTCCGGCAATGCCCTCGATCGCCTCTCGGTCAACGGTCTTGGCCAAATCGAAGCCACCATGATCGATGCGGCCAATCCGTGTGTCTTCGTCGCCGCCGATTCGCTGGGTCTGAGCGGCGTCGAGCTGCCCGACGAAATCGAGGCGCGCCCCGACCTGCTCGCCCGGCTGGAGGCAATTCGCGTCGCCGCCAGCCTGCGGATGGGTATCGCGGCCGACGCCGGCGCCGCCAGCCGGATCCCGAGCATCCCCAAAGTCGCCGCGATCGCGCCGCCGCAACGCGCGCCGACGCTATCCGGAGCCGCGCTGGCCGCGGCCGACGCCGACATCCACGTCCGCATGATCTCGCTCGGCCAGCCGCATCGCGCGGTTCCGCTGACCGGCGCGATGTGCCTCGCGGTCGCGACCCGCATCCCCGGCAGCCTGCCGCATCGATTACTTGCCGCCGGCCGCGCGCCGACCGACTCGGTGCGTATCGCCCAACCCTCCGGCGTCACCGTCGTTGACGCCGAGGTTACTCGCGCCGACGACGGCTGGCGCGCCATCCAGGCCACCGTCTATCGCACCGCGCGCCGCCTCATGGAGGGCGTGGTGTACTACCGCGCGCCGTCGGACCGCTGACGATTCCACGCTCAGACCGGCCGGGTCCCGGCATTGGGCGCCGCTCGCGCCCAAATAGCATCGCCCCTCTCCGTCATTGCCGGGCTTGACCCGGCAATCCATGCATCGGATGCCGCGCGCGCCGCAAACCGCATCGCCCCGGTTGCATCACGGCGTGAGCAATGGTCAACCTCTACGGGCCATGCCAACGCGAGGCGGAACTGGCCCGTTGCGGCGTAATGGAAAGGCCTCTGGGCTCAAACCCGGACTCGAACTACCTGTTTGCAACCCGCCCGGCGCCGATGCGACTGTGAACAAGAATTGAAAATGGAAACCCGGGGTTACCGGGGGTAATAGTCCGACAAGCACGCGATCGCGGTTTCGAAGAAAATTCCGATGAAAACCAAAGCTAACGGCCGGTTCACGCCATCGGGAATTCCGATCAAGGATTTCTATGGTCCCGACGATGTCAATGGATCGAAGCGTCCGGTCGAGGTCCCAGGCGAGTTTCCTTTCACCCGCGGCCGCCGCGCCCAAGCGATGCCGGTGGGCGGTTGGATTCAGCGCGGATTGTCCGGCGAAGGCGACGCGGCGCGCTCGAACCGGCAGTTTCACTACCTGCTCGACAAGGGCCAGACCGGGCTCGATCTGATCGGCGATACTCCCACCCAGGCGCTGATGGACCCGGACCATCCGCTCGCCGTCAGCGCCATCGGCACCCAAGGCGTCTCGTTGTGCCACCAGCAGGACTATCTCGAACTGTTTCGCGATATCCCGCTCGATCGCATCACGGTCTCGCTCTCTCTCCCGGCGCTCTTCTGCCTGCCGGGCTTTTATCTCGCAGCCAGGGCGTACGGCTTTCCCTCCGAGAAGTTACGCGGTTCAACCGTGCTCACGCCCTTTTACTCGGAGGACGTAAGCTACGCCATCCATCTGCCGTTCAACGCCCGCGTGCGGATGGCCACGGACGTAATCGAG
>DAHZDR010000036.1 GCA_027403435.1 Deltaproteobacteria bacterium | reverse complement strand
TAATGGTCCACCCGGCTGCCGAACATGATCACGCCGACCCCCTCGCCGCGCGCGACCCGCGCGCCCAGCCGCACCCGGCACACGATCCGCCGCGCCAGATAGCCCGCCACCTGCACGATCGCGTGGCGGCGGCCGGCGGCGTCGGCGATGACGATCAGATTGCGCTCGTTATGCTCGCTGGCGGAATCGCTGTACGCGGCGCGAAATTCGCCCGGCGTATGGCGCACCGCCGCAATTTCTCCGCCGGCCGGCGCGCGGTTCACATGCACGTTAAGCGGCGACATAAAGACTGAAACGCGCCGATATTGCTCCGCGCTCCGCGCGTCGTCGGGCAAGGCGCTTTCGCCGATCCCGGTGACGCGGCCGTCGGCGGCCGAAAGAATCGCGTCGTCCGGCGCCGCCGAGGTTCGCTCCGGATCGCGAAAAAACATGCCGATCGCGAAAGCCGCGAGCAAAATCAGGATACCCGCCCATTGCGCGCCGCAAGCGATCGCCAGCAGGCCGGCCGCCGTCGCGCCCGCCATATAGACGGCGCCCTCGGGAGCGATTCCGAGCAACCCGGCGATCCGCGCTCGCAAGCCAGCCGGCGCGGCGGCGGCGCCGGACGCTTCAGATTCGCGCAAAACGCGGCCTAATTCCTTGACTTATCGACCAGCCGTTCGCTGCCCAGCCACGGCATGAACGAACGCAACTGGCGGCCGACTTCCTCGGTCTGATGCTTTTCCGCCACGCTGCGCAAGCGCTTGAAATTCGGCAAGCCGGCGCGGTATTCGGCGATCCATTCGTTGGCGAATTTCCCCGACTGGATATCGGCCAGAATTTTTTTCATCGCCTCGCGCGTCGCCGGGCCAACCACCCGGTTGCCGCGCGTCATGTCGCCGAATTCGGCGGTGTTGCTGATCGAATAGCGCATGTTCGCGATCCCGCCCTCGTAGATCAGATCGACGATCAGCTTGACCTCGTGCAGGCACTCGAAATAGGCCATTTCGGGCGCATAGCCCGCCTCGACCAGAGTCTCGAAGCCGGCGCGAATCAGTTCGGTCAGGCCGCCGCACAGCACCGACTGTTCGCCGAAGAGATCGGTTTCGGTCTCCTCGCGAAAACTGGTTTCGATAATCGCCGCGCGGCCGCCGCCGATCGCGCATCCGTAGGCCAGCCCGATCTTCGCCGTATCGCCCGAGGGATCCTGCTGGATCGCGAGCAGGCACGGCACGCCGCGGCCCTTGACGTACTCGGAGCGCACCAGATGGCCGGGGCCTTTGGGCGCGATCATGAAAACGTTAACGTCCGCGGGCGGCTCGATAAATTTGAAATGGATATTGAAGCCGTGGCCGAACGCCAGGTATTTGCCTTTGCCCAGATGCGGCGCGATTTCACTTTTGTAGATGTCGCCGCCCATCTCGTCCGGCACCAGCATCATGATGATGTCGGCTTCGGCGGCGGCGGGCGCGGTGTCAAGCACGCGCAGGCCCTGCTTGGCCGCTTTCTCCCAGGTCGGACTGCCCTTGCGCAAGCCCACCCGCACGTCCATGCCGCTGTCGCGCAAGTTGAGCGCGTGCGCATGGCCCTGGCTGCCGAAACCGATAATCGCGATTTTCTTCGGCCGGAGCGCGCTCAAATCGGCGTCGCGGTCGTAAAATACTTTCATTCCGCTTTTCTCCCGGAAAATTTAATCCCTGGCGTGTCGATGGTTATGATTCGTCTCGGCTTGCACCGACCGCGCCATCGCGATCTTCCCCGTCCGCACCATCTCCTTGATTCCCAGGGGCCGGACCAGCGCGATAAACGCCTTGATTTTGCCCGTGTCGCCGGTGACCTCGACCGTCACCGAGCGCGGGCCAATGTCCACCATATGCGCCCGGAACGCCTGCACGATCGAATCCAGCTCCCCGCGCGTCCGTTCATCGATCGCGACCTTGACCATCACCAATTCGCGATCGACCGTTTCGACTTCCTTGAAGTCGGTGACCTTGATCACCGCAACCAGCTTGTTTAGCTGCTTGTTGACCTGCTCCAGAATCTGGTCGTCGCCAACGGTGACCAACACGATCCGGGAGACCGTCGGATCCTGCGGATCCTCGTTGACCGTGAGCGACTCAATATTGTAGCCGCGGCTCGAAAAGAGCCCGGCTACCCGGGCCAGTACGCCGAATTCGTTCTCGACCAGAACCGATATCGTATGGCTTGGCATCGCGAATGAATAATCACTATCCGCCCCGCCCGGGTGCGGCGCTTAATGCGCCACTTCGTGCTGATGGCGATTGAGAATCTCCATCATACGATCCTTCGAGGCCAATTTCAGCTTTTGAATCCTTTTCTTTTCCAGTTCTTCGGCGGGGGTGAGATAAACCTTGTGGCGAAAGTCTTCGAGCTGCCGCTTGAGTTCGAGATGCTCCCGATACAGCTCCCTCAGATGCTCATCCTGAGCGGCATACCGCAGGATTAGCTCTTCCTCTCGATGTTCCATGTTCAACGCCTTCTTTCCGATCTACGGTGGTGGAATTAAGCGACGCGCCGGACGACCGGACATAGCGCGGCTCAAGGCTTTCGGGCCGATCGCTCTCGCCCCGCGCAATCCGGGCCGCGCCCAGCGCGGCCACATACGCTCCCACAAGCCGTAATTCGGCGTTCCCCGCCTGCGTCGCCGCACGCCCATCACGGGCCTGCACGACGGCGCAGGCTTCTTCAGCCTTATACTCTCCGACGAAAACCACCTCGCCGGTCGTCTGCATGGCGAAGTCTTCAAGGGGAACGACCAAATCACCTGCCAATCTTTCTAGCGCATCGGCGCCGACTTGGTAAAGCGAACTATAGACCTCGCCGCGACGCGCATCGATCAAAGGACAGATGGACACGCCCGGCCGCGCTTCCGGCCGATCCGCTCCGCATAGCGCCATTGCGTCAAGCGATGGAATGCCGACAATTTTCAGGCCTGAACCAATTATCAGGCCTTTTACATAGCTTAAGCTAACTCTAAGCCCTGTAAATGAACCGGGGCCGATTCCGACCGCGACCGCGGCCAAATCGCCAATCGCGACGCCCGCCGCCCGCATCGCCGCATCGACCAATTCCGGCAAATCGGCGCCGTGCGACCGGGCCGGACGGCTAATCGACGCCAGCACCCGGCCCGCCGCGACGACGCCAATCCGCGCCGCCGGCGTGCCCGTATCGATTCCCAGCACCGCGCCGGCGTCGGCGCCCGCCATCAGCAATCGATCACCCAATAAGACGCGATAGGTCATTCAGGATCACAAACGTCATAAGAATGGCCAGCAAAACCAGCCCCACCTGCATCGCAATTTCGCGATGGCGCAGGTTGAGCGGCTTGCCGCGCAGACCTTCGATCGTGAAAAACAACAGATGTCCGCCATCGAGCAGCGGCACCGGGAACAGATTGATGATCCCCAACTCAAGGCTCAACATCACCGCGAACATCGCCAGATTGGTGAATCCCTGATGGGCCTCGCGGCCGGCCATCTGCGCGATCATGATCGGTCCGCCCAGCGCCTGGCGCACCGGCGTCGCGCCGCGCACAATATTGTAGATGCCAAAGCACAGGGAACCCGTGATATTGCAAGTCTGCACCACCGCTTGTTCGAACGCGCGCAGCGGTCCCGCGCGCACGATCCGCTCGTCGCCGCGCGGCAGCACGCCGATGATCCACATCGGTTGCTTGGTCCCGTAAATCGTACTTTCCGGAACCAGCTTCGGCCGGATGGTCAGGTCAAGCGTGACCGGGCCGGCCGCGCCC
Source organism: Deltaproteobacteria bacterium (assembly GCA_027403435.1). GTDB lineage: Bacteria > Desulfobacterota > Binatia > Binatales > Binataceae > JADMIL01. The sequence continues at coordinate 3,617 of DAHZDR010000036.1, read as the reverse complement.
GGCCGCCGAATCACGAAATGGACGGGATTGCCGCCGCTCGCCTTGACCATCACCGACAGCTCGTCCCAGGAATTGACTTTCGCGCCATTGACCGCAAGCACCCGGTCGCCGCTGCGCAAACCCGCCGCATAGGCCGGCATGTCCTTCTGGATATCGCCGATCACCGGCAGCGCGATCGGCGCGCCGAGCATCAACACCACCGCCATCAAGACCGGCGCGAACAGGATATTGGCGAACGGACCGGCGAGCACGATGGCGAAGCGCCGCCAGAGCGGCTGCGTGGGAAAGGCGCGCGCGTTGAACTGTTCGATCAACGCGGACGGCCGCTTCGCGCCGATCCGTTCCCGCGCCAGCTTGGCCGCGCCGCACGCGGCGTTCTCCCGGATCACCAGCGCCTCTTCGACGCTCGGCGCGTGGCCAAGGACGGTCAGCGCCCGGTCGGCCGAAATTTCGCCATCAGGCGTGATTTCGGCGACAATCAGCTTGAGCGCATCGTCATCGGAGTGATTGCCGCGCGGCAGCCAGCCTGAGCGCCTGGCGGCGACAATCAGGTCGAGCTCCAGTTCGTGCGCGTAGCTCTCGAGCGTCGCGGCGCTCGGTTCGTCCGAAATTTCGTCGCCGAGCATCCGCACATAGCCGCCAAGTGGCGTCGCGCCAATCGCATAGTCGGTTTCGCCGCGCCGAACCCCGCAGATTCGCGGCGGATAGCCGATCGAAAAACGCAGCACCCGGACTCCCATCCGCTTGGCGACCAGAAAATGGCCCATCTCGTGCACGATGATCAGGACCGAGAAGACCACGACGGTGGCGGCTATCGAAGTAATCATATGGCGTTATTATGCGGCGCGATCGGACGCCGGCTATCGCTGGCGTCAGGAAGTAGCATAGTAGGCGAAAGCGGCGGCAAACAACAGGCCGCAAACGCGGTCGAGCAAGCCGCCGTGGCCCGGAAAAATCCACCCCGAATCCTTCACTCCAGCCACTCTTTTGTAGGCCGAATTGGCCAGGTCGCCGGCTTGCGCCAGCACGCTGACTCCCGCCGCGATTATCACGGTCGCGCCCCAACTCCATCCGGAGGCGAGCAACGGCCGCAGGATCAGCGCCGCCGCGACCGTGCCGGCAAGCCCGCCGACCGCGCCTTCGACGGTCTTGTTCGGGCTGACGCGCGGCGCCAACTGATGTCGTCCGAACGCGCGGCCGGCGAAATAAGCGCCGCTGTCGCTCACGATAACCATCAGGAAAATCAGGATAATTTCGGCGATACCGCCAGCCCGATTGCGCAGTAACGCGAGATACGGAAACAGTCCGCCGACCCAAAACGCGCCCGCGAACAAGTACCAGCCGTCGCGCGGCACGCCTTCAGCGCCCTTGCGCGCCACGCGCATCATCAGCTCCAGCATAATCGCGCCGGAAAGCATCGCCGTGGCGGCAGGAACCTTGCCCACTGCCAAATGATCGAGCGCCAGCAGGACGATAGTCCAAAAGCTTGCGATCAGCGCGATCAGCGCCGCTTCGACGCCGCGCGCCCGCGTCATCGTAACAATTTCGTAGAGCGCCCAGACAGTCAAAAACGCAATAAAGATGGTGAAGGCCAGCGGCGGCGCCCACAACACGATCGCCAGCGTGATCGGCAGTCCAAACGCCGCCGTCCAGAGCCTAGTTCGCAGCACTGAGCGACGCCGCCGCGGCGACGTTTTCGACCAGCGCGCCGAACCGCCGTTGCCGCGCCTGATAGGCCTCAAGCGCCGCAAGCAGGTCGCGCTCGCGAAAATCCGGCCACAGCGTTTCGGTAAAATAAAGTTCGGTATAGGCGAGTTGGAACAGATAAAAATTCGAAAGGCGAATTTCGCCCGAGGTCCGTATCAGCAGGTCCGGGTCCGGGATGTCCGCGGTGGCCAGTGCGCCGGCGAACGCCGGTTCGTCGATCTGCTCGGGACGGATCCGACCGGCCGCGACCGCCTCCGTCAGCCGCCGCGCCGTCTTGACGATCTCCTGCCGCCCGCCATAAGACAGCGCGAGCGCGACCGTCATCGCCCGATTCTCCGCCGTCGCCTCGATCGTCTGTTGCAGCGCGCGCCGCACCGGCGCCGGCAGCCGCTCGAGTTCGCCCAGCGCCACCACGCGGATTCCGCGCTTCATCATCCGCTTGAGTTCAGTGGTCAGGTAGCGCTGCAGCAACTGCATCAGAAAGCGTACTTCAACGCCGGGGCGCAGCCAGTTTTCGGTCGAAAAGGCGAACAGCGTCAGATACGGGATACCCAATTCGCGCGCCGCTTCGACCGCCGCGCGCACCGAATCCTTGCCCCGGCGATGGCCTTCGCAACGCGCGAGTCCGCGCTGATTGGCCCAGCGGCCGTTGCCGTCCATGACCATCGCCACATGCCGCGGCATCCGCGCCGGCTCAAGCGACAGGTTGGGAAATTCCGCTAAAGGCAGGGTCGAGGTCACCGGTGCAGACGAATCGGCGCCGCGGACGCGGTCCGATCAGACCTCCATTATCTCCGCTTCCTTGGCGGCCAGAATACGGTCCAACTTTTCGATATGTTCGCTGGTCAAGGCCTGGACTTTGGCCTCGGCCGCGCGTAAATCGTCTTCGGCAATCTTTTTTTCCTTATGCTGGGCCTTGAGGCGGTCGTTGGCGTCGCGCCGATGGTTGCGAATCGAAACCCGGAACTCTTCCGCGATCTTGCGGATATGGCGGACCAATTCCTTGCGCCGTTCCTCGTTGAGTTCGGGAATCGGAATCCGAATCACTTTGCCGTCGTTCATCGGATTCAGCCCGAGGTCGGAGGTCTGGATCGCCTTTTCGATTTCGCCCATGGCGCCCTTGTCATAGGGCGTGATGACCAGCAGCCGCGACTCGGGCGCGGCCAAGCCCGCGAGTTGGCGCAGGGGGGTGCGCGCGCCGTAGTAATTGACGTGGAGATTTTCCAGCAGGGCGGTCGAGGCGCGGCCGGTGCGCACCCGGGCCAGTTCGCCGCGGAACGCGTTCACCGCCTCGTCCATCTCCATTTGCGCAAGCTCGATTTCCTCGTTCATCCGGTTGGCGCCTCCGCAATCAGCGTTCGTTGCCGACGCTGGTTCCGATCGCTTCGCCCATCACCGCTCTTTTTATATTACCTGGCTTGCGCAAATTAAAGACGATAATTGGCAGACTGTTGTCCATGCACATCGAAATCGCTGTCGAATCCATCACCTTGAGGTTTTTCTGCAGCACTTCGATATAGGTGAGCCGGTCGAAGCGATGGGCGTCCGGCTCGCGCACCGGATCGCGATCGTAAACGCCGTCCACGGTATGGCTCGCCTTGAGAATCACCTCGGCGCCGATTTCGAGCGCGCGCAGGCTCGCGGCGGTGTCGGTGGTGAAATAGGGATTGCCGGTGCCGGCGGCGAAAATCACGACGCGGCCTTTTTCCAGATGGCGGATGGCGCGGCGCAGAATGTACGGCTCGCACACCGAATGCATCGCGATCGCCGACAGCACGCGCGTCGGCACGTCCAGTTGTTCGAGCGCGTTCTGCAGCGCGAGCGCGTTGATTACCGTCGCCAGCATCCCCATCTGGTCGGCGGTCGAACGGTCCATCCCGCGCGCCTCGTATTCGCTGCCGCGCAGGATA
>DAHZDR010000020.1 GCA_027403435.1 Deltaproteobacteria bacterium | reverse complement strand
CTCGATTCGGCGGCGGCGCTCGCCGGCAACGACGCCTATCCGTTCTTTCGCGCGCTCGGCGATCTCGTGATCACCGGACCGACGGGGGCCAACGCCGCCGATATTTTTGTCGGGCTGACTAACTATTAATCCGCGAGCGGGAACCGCCGCGTTTGCGCTTCGGCGCCGCTTGCCGTGGCGCGTTTCGCGCGCCGCAACGGCCGCCGTTCGGTCGCCACGATTATCCGCGCGATGGAGCGCGCGTCCCGAGCCAATGCGCGTTCAGCTGGCCACGGTCCGCGCCCGTGGGACGGACGGCCCGGTCCTTGTCCAAGGGCGCGCGGGTGGGCTATTTTCTGGCGAGCAATGGCAAAATCGACGAACTCCAAAACCAACGCCGTGGAGCGTCTGCCGGATGGACGCGATCGGCTGCCGCCGGGTCAGTTCCTGACCACCGACTTCCCCGTCCTGAGTTACGGACCGACGCCGAAATTCAATCCGGAAAAATGGGATTTTCGGGTAATTGGAATGCTTGAGCGGCCGCTCCGGTTAACCTGGGAAGAATTTCGCGCGCTGCCGAAATCGGCGCAGGTCTCGGACTTCCATTGCGTGACCACGTGGTCGCGCTACGACAATCGCTGGGAAGGCGTGAAGACGCGCGACCTGATCGCGCGGGTGGCGCTCAAGCCTGACGCGCGCCACGTTTTCGTGCATTGCGACGGCGGTTATACGACCAACCTTGCGCTCGAGGAATTTCTCGCGGACGACGCCATGCTGGCCTGGAGTCACGACGGCAAGGACTTGCATCCGGACCACGGATGGCCGCTCAGGCTGGTCGTGCCCAGGCTCTACGGATGGAAAAGCGCCAAGTGGGTGCGCGCGATCGAGTTCGCAATCAACGATTGCCGCGGCTTCTGGGAGGTGCGCGGGTACCATAATCATGGCGATCCCTGGACCGAGGAGCGCTATTCCTTTCAGGAGGAACCCGAGGACTGAATAGATTGCGGGCGGCGCGCCCGCACGGAAGCCGGCGCGCTCAGAGCGCGGCTGGCGCCGGCACGATCGGCGCGGGCGGCAATTGACCGATGCAACCTACCGGGCAGGGCGCGAATCCGGGCGCGATCGCCACGCGGGCGGAGCAAATCGATCGGCTGCGGCGCGAAACGTTCGATCTCGCGATCATCGGCGGCGGCATCAATGGCGCCGCGATTGCCCGTGACGCCGCGCTGCGCGGATTGCGCGTGGCGCTGATCGATCGCGGCGATTTCGCCGGCGCCACTTCGTCGCATTCGTCCAAACTGATTCACGGCGGATTGCGTTACCTGCCCCAAGGCCAGCTCCGTCTCGTCTATCACGCGCTGCGCGAACGCGAACTGCTCAGGCGGATGACGGCGCCGCATCTGGCGCGCGCGATGCGCTTTCTGGTTCCGTTTTATCGCGGCCGCCATCCGGGCCGATGGGCGGTATCGGCCGGACTGATTTTTTACGACCTGTTTGCGCGCACGCCCGCCGCCGAACGCCATCGCCGGCTCGGCGCCGAGGACACGCTGGATAGACAGCCGTCGCTCAAGGCCGAGGGGCTGGTCGGCGGCGCGCTCTATTTCGACGCCTGGGGCGACGACGCCCGGCTGACGCTCGAAAATGCGCTTGACGCGGCGCTTCACGGCGCCGCGGTCGCCAACTACGTCGCGGTCGAAGGCTTCGCCCGCGTGGGCGGAAAACTCGTGGCGGCGGCCGCGCGCGATCGCCAGAGCGATGCGGCGTTCGAACTCCGCGCGCGATATTTCGTCAATGCCGCCGGACCATGGGCCGACCAGCTCCGGCGGCTTGACGATCCCGGATGCGCGCCGCGCCTGCGCCTCACCAAAGGCGTTCATCTGGTCGTCGCGGAACGGCGCTTGCCGTTGTCCGACGCGCTGGCGCTCACTGACGGCGCCGGCCGGATCGTGTTCGCAATGCCGCATCGCGGATGGCAATTGATCGGCGCCACCGATACCGACTTCGCCGGCGATCCGGCCGCCGTGCGCGCGGATGATGGCGATATTGGCTATCTTCTGGGCGTGGTCAACGCGGCCATTCCTGGTGCGCGCCTTGCCGCCCATGATGTCATGCACGCCTTCGCCGGATTGCGCGCGCTGGCGGCGGGCGCCGGCCGCCGTCCGTCAACGATCGCGCGCGACGAGGTGATCGTCGAAAGCCGGTCGGGGTTGCTGACCGTCGCCGGCGGCAAACTGACCACTCATCGCGAGATCGCCGACCGAGTGGCAGCACGCATTGCGCGCCGCCTTGGCCGCTCCGTCGGCGCGTCGCCGACGCTCATCACGCCGCTGCCCGGCGCACGCGCGTTCGTCGCCGCTCCGGATGACAACCCGCGCGACGGCCTGGGGGCGGAGACGCGCGCCATGCTGGCCGATCGCTACGGCGCGCGCGCCGCGATGGTTGCGGCGATCGCCCATTGCCGCCCCGAACTAGCCGAACCGCTGGCCCCGGGCGCGCCGGCGATTGGGGCTGAAGTGATCCACGCCGCGCGCGCCGAGATGGCTTTGACGACGGCGGATTTTCTGATTCGCCGCGCCGCGATGACGTGGCGCAATCCGCCCGCCGCCCGCGCCGCCGCGCCCGCGGTCGCCCGCATGCTTGCGATCGAATTCGGCTGGGATGATCGGCGGCGGGCCGCGGATCTCGCCGATTTTTTTGCCGCCGCCGATCTCCGCGACGGAACTTTGGCCGGCGCGTCCGGCGGACCCGCCGCGCCTCCCGGCCGTTCGCCTGACGCGCCCGCGTCCGCTGGCGGATCCAGCGATGGCGCTTGAACGCGGCCGCGGTTCCGGCGCCCGCAAGCCGCGGCCGCGCTCTTCGCACGCGGCGCCGGCGGTCGGCGCGGGCGATTCGTCCGCACTCGCGAAGCGCGCCGGGCGGATCGGCCGCGGTCTCGCCCGGCTCTACCCCGAGGCCCGCATCAGCCTCGATTTTGCAACGCCGTGGCAGTGCCTCGCCGCGACCATCCTGTCCGCGCAATGCGCCGATGAGCGGGTCAATCGGGTTACGCCGGCGCTCTTCCGCGAGTTTCCCGACGCGGCCGCCACGGCGGCGGCGGATTCCGCGCGAATCGAGGAACTGATTCGGACCACCGGCTTTTTCCGCCAGAAGACCCGATCATTGATCGCCACGGCCCGCGCGTTGGTCGAGCGCTTCGGCGGCGAGGTGCCGGGTCGGATGGAGGCTCTCGTCACGCTGCCCGGCGTCGGCCGCAAGACCGCCAACGTGATCCTGGGCCACGTCTTCAAGCGGCCCGGTTTGGCCGTCGATACGCATGTGCGCCGCTTGACGCGCCGGCTCGGACTCACCCGCAACGACGATCCCGGACGGATCGAGGCCGATCTGCAAAAATCACTGCCGCCGACGGAGTGGACCGCTTTTTCGATGCGGCTGATTCTGCACGGGCGGCGCGTATGCATGGCGCGGGCGCCGCGATGCGGCGCGTGCGCGCTGGCGCCGGAATGTCCGCGGACGGGAGTCGCCCCGCCCGCCGTCGACCGCCCGCTCCGGCCGGAATGATCCGCCGGGATTTGCCCGCTTGAGCCGCCTTGCCCGAGCGGTTGGCTTGCCCATTTTGACGTCATCCCGGGGCAATGGTTTCTTTTGGCTTGCGTCCGCCGCCGCATGCCGGCCGCGGCTTGACGCTGAATTCGGCGAAGGGCCGCGCGGCGGGCGCGTGCAAGCCAAAAGGAAATTCCGGTTCAGCGGCAATCCCGGCGGACTTTAATCCCATTCGGTTCCGCGGATAACCGTTAGCGCGCATTTCACGGCGTTTTTTAAGTATCCAGTAGAGCGCGCCGTGGTATATTGCGGTTAGTTAGTAACGGAGCGAGAACCACAATCCGCCCGTATGGAGACGTAAAAGTAATGAAGTTCATTAAACCTCTCATGGTCGGCGCGATAAGTCTTGCGTGTCTTATCGGCGTTAGCGCCTGCAGCTCCAAGCGCGACACCAAGGAAACCACTACTTATATTCCGACGCAGCGGCCGGCTGACGTTATTGTGCAGGCGCCGGTTGTCGCTCCGCTTCCTCCAACCACCACCTCGAGCACATACAATCGAAGCACCAGTTCGACTACCGCCTATCCGGCGTCGGGATCCGAGAGCACCACCAGCACTCATCGCAGCGATTCCACGACCGTGACTCCCAGCAACTAGGCGATACTTAATTTGTCGCCCATGAAGGAATACCACAATGCTTAAGCCGCGTTCAGCGGCGGAATATGGGGTGCTCGTTTTGGCCGCGGCCGTGGCCGGCGCGATGGCGGGAACTCCCGTCTGGGCCGGCCAGGTTCAGGCTGAAACGAGCGCCCCTGTGGAATCCAGTTCCGTTACGGCCGACCAAGCCAGCGCGAGCCTCGATTCGCATCATCACTACAACTCTCCGGCCGGCCGCGCCAACGACGCGCTCATGATCACCGAGGTCGCGAGCGCGCTGATTAAAGATGGAATCGCCCGCCGGGGAAATCCGATCATTGTCGATTGCGATCACGGCAAGATTCTGCTGACCGGAGTGGTGAAATCGCCCGCGGAGGCCAGGCGCGCCGGGAATATCGCCGCCCGCGAGCCCGGCGTGGTCGCGGTAACGAATCGACTGACCTGGCAATAATCCCGGATTTTCATTTTCTTCGCGGCTCGCCAATTTGCTAGAATGTAATCAAAGTCCTGATGGACGATGAATGCGGCCGGGCGGGCGGCATTCCGCGCCAGGACCGCGGGGCCGGAGAAATAGCGATATTAAAGTACATCCCGGTTCAGGCGCCTTGTAAGGATTGTCGATGTACCGGATGACGCAAACAGGAAGGCGCATTATATGAATTTCCAATGG
>DAHZDR010000532.1 GCA_027403435.1 Deltaproteobacteria bacterium | reverse complement strand
AACGCGATTCTGTGCACGCAGCCGCTCGAGGACGTCCGCGGCATCGTTCTGCCACGCTTCAGTTCGACCTGGCGGCGCGTTTCACTGGTCGGAGCGCCGCGCGCGATTACCGCGTCGGCCCGTTTCGGCGGTCGGCGAGTCGCGATTGGCCTGGCGCATCTGAACAGCCGATGCGCCCCGGCGCTCCGCGCGCGGCAAATGGCGGTTTTCATGAACGCGCTCGATCCCCGGGGGCCGGCGATCATCGGCGGCGACTGGAACACGACTACGGTGGAGCTGGCGACGCCGGCTGCGCTCGCGATGGTCGCGGCGCGGATGGCGCTCAGGCCGCGGCGCTTTCGCTATCCGCAACCGTATGAACCGCTCTTCGACGAGATCGCGCGGCGCGGCTTCGCCATCGACGGCGCCAATCGCGCGGGCGCGCCCACGTTCACGTTCGCGCGGGCGATTCCGCCGCCGCTGCGGCCGAAGCTCGACTGGATTGCGGCGCGCGATCTGTCCGCGATTTCCGGCAGCGCGCGGGTGATTCCAGCGCGGCCGGGATGGCGCGCCGTCCGCGTTTCGGACCATGATTTCGTGATTTGCGATTTCGCCGTGTAAGAAGCGGTCGGGCCGGAGCGGAATCCCCGGCCGAAGGCGAATATCGACCACCGCGCGGAGGCGGCGCGCGGCAATCAGCGCGGGCGGCGTTCGCGATGGCGGATATCGCGTCCCTCGACCATAAAGACCACCGCCTCCGCGATGTTGACGGCGTGGTCGCCGATCTGCTCGAGCGAGCGCGAGACAAACACGACGCGCGTGCCCGGGCCGATATCGCCGGGATGATCGATCATCGCCGCCAACACGCGCTTGAGCAGCGCATGATGGCCCGCGTCAACTTCGGCGTCGCGGGCGATAACCTCTTTCGCCAGCGCGCCGTCCAGATCCGCAAACGCCTCGAGGCTGTCGTGCGCCATCGCGCGCGCCAGCCTCGCCATCCGCGCGATATCGTTCTCCACGCCGAGCGCCGCCAGATGCTCCGGCGCAACCAGACGGGTGCAGATTGAAGCGGCCTGATCGCCAACCCGCTCGAGGTCGGTGGTAATTCTTAGCGCCGCCATAATCAGCCGCAAATCGATTCCCGCCGGCTGATTGAGAGCGAGGATATTCACGCACAACTCATCGATTTCGGTGTCGCGGCGATTGACCTCGGCGTCGCGAGCGGCGACCGCCGCCGCCCGCTTTTCATCGCAGGCGCGGAAACAATCGACGCCGTCGCGAATCTGCTCGTCAACCAGATTCCCCATCGCGAGCACCTCCCGCCGCAGCCGGGCGAGCTGTTCGTCGTAACGCCGGTTCGTATGCAGGGGAAGCGCGCGGTCCACGTCAAAAATGCTTATGCGCCGCGGCGCGCCGATGCAACCGCATCGGCCGCCCGCGGCGCTTGCGCACTTCGGGGCCGCGGCCCGCTACGCCGGCGCTCCATCGGCGCGATTCGCCGAGGCGAACGCCGCCGCCTCCTCCAATCCCGGAACCTCCGCGCGCGTGCGCGGCAGGCATTGCGGATAATTTTTCTGGATGAACGCGATCAACCGTTCCCGCACGGCGCAGCGCAGATTCCAGAGCTTGCTGGAATCGCTCGAGCTCACCAGAGCGCGCAATTCCAGCGTGTTCGCGGTGGCGTGGGTCACTTGCAGTCCGCACACCCGCCGATCCCAATCGGGCAGCGTCTCGACCACGCGCGCAAGCTCCTGGCGCACCGCGTCAACCGGAATAGTATAGTCGGAATAGACATGCACGGCGCCCATCAGGTTGGCGGAGTGGCGCGTCCAGTTCTGAAACGGATGCGAAATAAAATAGGTAAGCGGCAGCACCAGCCGGCGCAGATCCCAGATACGCACGACGACATAGGTCGTGGTTATTTCCTCGATCCAGCCCCATTCGTTCTCGACGATCACCACGTCCTCGAGGCGAATCGGCTGAGTGATCGCAAGCTGGAAGCCGGCAACCAGGTTTTCGATCGTGGGGCGCGCGGCCAGGCCGACCGCCAGTCCCGCGATTCCCGCCGAAGCCAGCACGCTGCCGCCCAGTTCCCGTCCCCACCGGAACGACATCAGCGCCACCCCCGTCGCCAGCACCGCTATCGTCACCAACAGGATGCGGCGCAGGAGGCGGATTTGCGTGACGATCCGGCGCGTTTTGAAGTCGTCGTTACTGGCGGTCTGGTAGTGGATCACCAGGCTTTCGGAAAAAGCGAAGGCGAGCTTGATCGCCAGCCATGAGATCGCGCCGATCTCCAGTAATCCGAGCAGATGATCCAGCGGAGCGTCGACTGCCGCCGGCAAACGCAGGATCGGCATCGCCAGATCCGTCGCGTAGACAGGCAAAGCGAAGCGTAACGGCGCGGCGCATTCAGTAAGTATCAATTGCGTCAGGTTTCCGGGATGTTTGTCGAATCGCCGAAAGATATAGAGTACCGTTCGATATGCGAGCCATCCGCAGATAATCGCCGCGACGATCCCGGCGATTGAGATAATCAGGCGATGCCAGTGCGACACGAGGATCGTGAAATCGGGTAATTGCATAGTCATCTTGCGCGCCTCCTGAAAATTTCAGCGTGAAGGTCCATTCGACCGGTGCGAAATGTTAGGTTAGAATTATCGCGTTGGCCGCGGTCGAACTGTTTGCTTCGAGCCCGCGCGGATCCAGGCGTCGATTCACGCTAACAGCCGGTTTGATAACGGTTGGATTGGGCGCGCCACGATCCGCGCAACTCAATTCTTGCAGAATAGCGAGGTTGAATGAACCATGAAAGCGATCTTCGTATCGATGGCGTTTGTGTTTTTGCTGAGCGGCTGCGCGTTGCTCGCGGCGCCGGCCGTCGGAGATGTGGGAACGCTCGCTAGCGACACAGTGCCGGGCGTTTCAGGATTGTTCGGCACTCAATCCACCGTCGAGGTGAATAAATCGTGGACCAAGGTCAATGATATTCAGGCGCGTTTCACTCAGCGGGAATTG
>DAHZDR010000511.1 GCA_027403435.1 Deltaproteobacteria bacterium | reverse complement strand
GCGACGTTACCGCGTCAAGCAGGAACAGCGCGCCGTGGCGATGCGCCAGCGCGCCCAGATCTTCCACCGGCTGCCACGCCCCGGTTGAAGTCTCCGCGTGCACCATCGCCAGCAGCTTGGGTTTGCCGGCAGCCTTGAGCGCCGCTTCGATTCGCTCCGCTTCGATAATGTGGCCCCATGGCGCTTCCACGCGATGCACCCGCGCGCCGAGCCGGCCGGCCGCGTCGGCCATCCGCTCGCCGAACACGCCCGCAATCCCAATCACCACGTCGTCGCCCTCTTCGACCAGATTCATCAGGGCGGTTTCCATCCCGGCCGAACCGGTGCCCGAAACCGGGAAGGTGATTTCGTTGGCGGTCTGAAAGACGATGCGCAGCAGGCGCTTGAGGTCCTCCATCACGCGCACGAAGTCGGCGTCGAGATGGCCCACCACCGGCGAAACCATCGCCTTCATCACGCGCGGATTGACGTTCGACGGTCCCGGACCGAGCAGCAGGCGCGGTCCGGGGTGAAGCTCCGGAAATGCTGTCGCCAAGTGAAAACTCCCTTCCGCGGCGCGGCCCGCGCGTCTGGCGAAAAACCATCGCGTCGGATGGCCCGCGTCGCGGATTATCTTACGGCCGCGAACGCGCAAATTGAAACCGCGCCACACCGCGCGATTTCGCCGGGTTTCGTGCTAGGCTTCCCGCGATGTCGGCGCGCGCCCAATCCCCGCTCGACTCCGCCACCGTCGCCGAATTGCGCGCGATCCTTGGCGACGACGCGATCGTCTCGCGCCCGACCGAACTCAAGGTCTATGAATGCGACGGCTGGACGATCGAAAAAAACGCGCCCGAGTTGCTATTGCGGCCGCGTTCCGCCGCCGAGATCAGCGCCGTCCTCAAAGCGCTCCATCGGCGCGCGATCGCCTTCGTGCCGCGCGGCGCCGGCACCGGACTTTCGGGCGGATGCCTGCCGGTCGGCGCGCCGGTGATGATCTGCACCTCGCGCCTCAACCGCATCCTCGCGATCGATTACGCCAATCGCCGCGTCGAAGTGGAGAGCGGCGTGGTCAATCTCCACGTCAGCAACGCCGTGCGCGCGCGCGGCTTTTTCTACGCGCCCGACCCGTCGTCGCAGATGGCCTGCACGATCGGCGGCAATATCGCGGAAAATTCCGGCGGCCCGCATACGCTCAAATACGGCGTGACCGCGAATCACGTGCTCGGAGTCGAAATCGTGCTGCCCGACGGCGAAATCGCCGAACTCGGCGGTCCCGCGGAGGAAGGCCTCGGCTACGATCTGGTGGGCGCGATCGTCGGCGCCGAAGGCACCGCCGGAATCGTCACGCGCGCGACCCTCAGGCTCACCCGCGAACCCGAGGCGCGGCGCACGCTGCTCGCGATTTTCGCCGACGTCGAAGCCGCCACCCGCGCCGTGTCCGCGATTATCGCCAGCGGCGTGATTCCCGGCGCGATCGAAATGATGGATCAACTGATTGTCCAGGCGGTCGAAGACGCCTTCCACGCAGGCCTGCCGCGCGACGCCGGCGCGGTGCTGATTATCGAGCTCGACGGAATCGCCGCCGCGCTCGACACCCAGGCGCGCGCGGTCGCGGAACTCGTGCGCTCCTCCGGCGCGCGGGAAGTGCGCCTGGCGCGCGACGAGGCGGAACGCGCGACGCTCTGGAAAGCGCGCAAGCGCGCCTTCGGCGCCGTCGGCCGCCTCGCGCCCAATTACGCCACCCAGGACGGCGTCGTGCCGCGCACCCGCCTGCCCGACATCCTCCGCGAAATCGCCGCGATCGCGCGCCGCCACGCGCTCAGAATCGGCAACGTCTTTCACGCCGGCGACGGCAATATCCATCCGATCGTGCTCTATGACGAACGCGACCCGGACGAAACCCGCCGCGCGATCGAAGCCGGCCGCGAAATCCTGCGCGCCTGCGTCGCGATGGGCGGCAGCCTGACCGGCGAGCACGGTATCGGCGTCGAGAAAATTTCCGAAATGCCGCTCATCTTTTCGCCCGACGATCTGATCGTGATGAGCGAGCTGAGGCGCGTTTTCGATCCCGATCAGCGCGCCAATCCCAACAAGGTGATTCCCACGCCGGGCGCATGCGTCGAGGTCGCCGCGCCGCGTCGCCAGGCCGCGCTCTGAGCCGTCCGTGCCAACCACTCCGGATAACGCCGCGCAACTGGCCAGCGCTTTCGCCGCGATCGTCGGCGCGGATCGGGTGCGCGCGCCGCGCGGCGCGGAAGCGCGTTGCGCCAGCGTGATCGTCAATCCCGCGAGCGTCGAGGA
>DAHZDR010000500.1 GCA_027403435.1 Deltaproteobacteria bacterium | reverse complement strand
GAATTCGAATGGTGTCGCCCGCCATCAGATTGTCGTCCGAAAGCCGGCGATTCACCCGCGTTAAATCCGCAACCTCGACTCCAAACTCCGCCGCGATACCTTCCAGGCTGTCGCCAGAACGAATCGTGTACGGAAAATATGCGCGCGGCCGCGACAGGCCGGCAGCCGCGGCGGCCGTTTGAGCCGAAGGCGCCGCCGCGCCGGCCGTTCCTTCGTCCTTCTTTTGAGCCGGAGGCCGCGCCACGGACGCCGCCGGCGCCATGGATGCGGCGGGCCGCGCCGCCGCGCGCCGCACCGGGGGCGACGCCGGCAGGTCAACCTCGGTTGGTTCGGCGCGCGCGACCCCGGTCGCGACCAGCGCCATCGAGGCCAAGATGAGCATGATAACGCCAGCGATTTGAATCGCCGGACGATGTCTAACGGTTTCAGCCATACCGCCGATACTACGCCGTCAAGTCTAATCGAAATCCGCGCCTAAGCAAATGTGGCGTTTTACGCCGATACATCAATATGCGCCCGATAGCACAGTAATGGAAGGTTTTGCCGCACGAGCCGGCATCGCGTGATGCTTTTATCCAGCAGCGTCCGGGACCACGAAACACGCCAGGTATTCGCGATTTCCCGCGGCGCCAGCCAGCGGCGACTCCATTGCGCCGCGCGTAAGCAAGCCCTGCGCGGCCGCGAATTCCAGAATATTTTGCAGCGCCGCCGCGCGCAGGCGTTCGTCACGAACCACCCCGCCCTTGCCGACCATCCCGCGGCCGACCTCGAACTGGGGCTTGACCAGTGCGATGATCGTGGCGGAGGGCGCCGCCAAATCCCGCGCCAGCGGCAGCACCAGCTTAAGCGAAATGAAACTGACATCGATTACCACCAGGTCGGGCCGATACGGCAAAGCGGACCGCTCGACATGGCGGATATTCGTGCGGTCCATCACGGTGACGCGCGCGTCGCGCCGCAAACGGTCGGCAAGCTGGCCGTAACCCACGTCGAGCGCGACCACGCGGGCGGCGCCGCCGCGCAGCAGCACGTCGGTGAAGCCCCCCGTCGAGGCGCCGATATCGAGCGCCAGGCGCCCGGCGGCGTTGATTGCAAAATGATCCATCGCCGCGGCGAGTTTATAGCCGCCGCGGCTGGCGAATTCGTCGGCCGCGCCGATCACGGCGATCTCCGTGGCCGCGTCCACGCGCAGATCGGGCTTGACCGCCGGACGGGAATTGACCCGCACGCGCCCGGCCATAATCAGGCGCGCCGCGCGCTCCCGGCTGTCCGCAAGGCCGCGCCGCGCCATCTCGGCGTCCAGCCGCGCGCGCATGGTCAAGCCGCTCCGCTAGGCGGAATTTTCGTCATCGTCGTCGAGCGCTTCGCTCACCAGTGCGCCGTCGGCGCCGCGCGTCAACGCCTCCACCCGGCGTTCGGCCTCGTCGAGCCGGCGATTGAGCGCGCGCACCAGACCGACGCCCTGTTCGAAGTCGGCGATCGATTCTTCGAGCGAATGTTCCCCCGACTCGATCCGCTCGACGATCGCCTCAAGCGCGGCCAGTTGGTCTTCGAATTTGGCGCCGTCCGCCGCGGGCGCGGACGGGTCAGTCCCGGCCGGGGCGGGCGCTTTGCGTTGCGTGGGCATGGGCTTCCTCAGTTCTCCCGGGCGATCGTACGGGCGCGCAGGCGTCCGCGATAGAGCAGCACGTCCAATTCGTCGCCGATTTCGACGGCCTCGGCCGTCGTCAAAGGGCGCCCGGTCGCGGCGTGTCTGACCACCGCGTAGCCGCGTTCGAGCACGCGCAGCGGCGACACGTCGTCGAGCCGGCGGGCGGCGCCGCCCAGCCGGACGCGCGCCGTCTCCAGCGCGGCCGCGATCGATCTCGCGAACCGCTCGGCCATACGGTTGGCGTTCAGGCGCCGTTCGCGGACCAGCGGCGCCGGACTGCGCATCCCCGCGCGCAGCTCCGCCAGCCGCGCGCGCGCCGCCATCAGCCGTCCCGCGATCGCCGCGTCCAGCGCCGCCGCCAGGTCGTCGGCGCGCTGACGCGTCTGCCGAATCGTCATCCGCGGATCGCGGATGCGCGCCCGCAGATGGCCGATTTCGTTCCGATAGCGTTCGATCCCGGCCGTCGCGGCCTGCCGCAGGCGCGTGCGCGCTTCATCGATCTGGCGGCGCAAGGCGGCCTTTTCCGGCACGACCATCTGCGCCGCCGCCGTGGGCGTGGGCGCGCGCCGGTCGGCGACGAAATCGGCGATCGTAAAATCGATTTCGTGCCCGACGGCGGAAACGATCGGAATCCGCGAACGGAAAATCGCGCGGGCGACGCTTTCCTCGTTGAACGCCCACAAATCCTCGAGCGACCCGCCGCCGCGCCCGACGATAATCGTCTCGGCGCGGCCGTCCGCGTTGAGATCGTCGATCGCCGCCGCGATTTCACCGGCCGCCGCCGCGCCCTGCACCAGGGCCGGCCGCACGATCACTTGCAGATTCGGAAAACGGTCGAACAGAATTCTTAAAATGTCCCTCAGGCCGGCCCCGGAGCGCGCCGTCACCACTCCGACCACGCGCGGCAGATACGGCAATTCGCGCTTGCGCGCCGCGTCGAACAATCCCTCGCCGGCGAGCCGCAGCTTAAGCTGCTCGAAGGCGATTTGCAGGGCCCCGGCGCCGCGCGGCGCTAATTCCTCCGCATAGAATTGCAGGTCGCCGCGCGCCTCGTACAGGCTGACGCGCCCGCTCACCAGCACCTCCATGCCCTGCTCGAGGCGGAAGCGCACGCGGCGGTACGCCGCCTGGAACATCACGACCCGAATCGCGCAGTGCGCGTCCTTGAGCGTGAAATAACAATGGCCCGAACCGGCCAGATGCACGTTGGAAACTTCGCCGGCGACCCAGTATTGGCCGAGATTCGCCTCCAGCGCCGCGCGCGCCATCCGCACCAGTTGGGAGACGGTCAGCGCCGCGCGCGCGATCGACAACTCGAGCTGTCCGGCCATCGCCTGGGCGGCGCCGGGCGCGGCCGCGCCGGCCCGGCTGCGCGTGCGCTTCACGCGCTAGGGATTCGCCGCCGCCGCGCCCGCGGCGGCCGGCGGCGCGTCATTGCGCGCGAGGTCGGTTTTGTACTTGCCCCAATGCTCCAGGATACTGAGCGCCTTTTCGAGCTGAACGTCTTTTTCCGGCTTGGGCGCCGCCGCGGACGCGGGCGCGCCGGCCGGCGCGGCCGGATGGCTGGTCTGGCTCGCGCCGCTGCCGGGAACCGCCGCTGTGGGCTTGCCCTGGCCATTCTTGAAATGATGCAGCAGGTCGCGTTCGTGAATTTCCTCGTCCTGATCGATCTTCGCGCCCGACTTCTCGATCGACGCGAGCGTCGGCCGCGGCGGTTCCACCACCACGTCCGGCGTGATTCCCACCGCCTGAATCGAACGGCCGTTGGGCGTGTAATAGCGCGCCGTGGTGAGCCGCAGCGCGGTGTCGTCATCCAGCGGCAGAATCGTCTGCACGGAGCCTTTGCCGAAGGTCTGCGTGCCCTCGATGATGGCGCGGCGCTGGTCCTGCAGCGCGCCGGCCACGATTTCGCTGGCGCTGGCGCTGCCGCCGTTGACCAGCACCACCATCGGATAGTCCTGGAAATGCTTCTTCTTCCGCGCGAAGAATTTCTGTTGCTGGCTCGCGGTGCGGCCCTGGGTGTAAACCACCAGCCCGCCGTCGAGGAAATCGTTGCCGATCGCCACCGCCTGGTTCAGCAAGCCGCCCGGATTGTCGCGCAGGTCCAGCACCAGGCCCTTAATCTGACCGTGGCCCGCCTTGCGGAACTTATCGAGCGCCTTGGTCACGTCGGTGTCGGTGCCGTCCTGGAAAGTCGTAATCCGCACATAATCGTAGCCGTTTTTTAACTCTTTGGCCTTGACCGAATCGATCCGGATAACGTCGCGGACGACGGTCACGATAAAGAGGTCGGGGATGCCCGCGCGATGAATGGTCAGACGGATTTTGCTGCCCTTCGGCCCGCGCATCCGCTTGACCGCCTCGGTCAGGGTCATGCCTTTGGTGAAATCGTTGTCGATCTTGATAATCTGATCGCCCGACTTGATGCCGGCCTTGTACGCCGGCGTGCCCTCGATCGGCGAGACCACCGTCAGCATGTCGTTTTTGATCGTGATTTCGATGCCGAGGCCGCCGAAGCTGCCGCGGGTTTCGACTTCCAGATCGCGATACAGGTCCGGCGTCAGATAGGCGCTATGCGGATCCAGCGACGCCAGCATCCCGGTGATCGCGCCGTTGATTAGCTGCTTGGTCGAAACCGGCTCGACGTAGTTTTTCTGCACGATTGCCAGCACGTTGGCGAAGGTCTGCAGTTCCTTGTAGGTGTCGTCGGGCAGCGCCTGCGCGCGCTCGACGGCCAAATCGCCGATCACGAACACGCACACGCCCAGCGCGATCAACAGCGCCACTATCACCCGATTGCGTTTGTTTGATGACATCCGAAGACCGCCCTGATTCATTTATGCGAGTATGCGAGGCCGGCCCGGCGCCCGGCGGCGCGCGGCCGGCAAGCTATCCGTTTTTCGCCTTGACCAGTTCCTCGATCGCCTCCTGAATTTCCGGATTCGCCCAGTTGTAGGGGCCAAGATGATGCGCCACGATCCGGCCCCGCTGGTCAATAATAAAAGTCTCGGGAATTCCGCTCACGCCGTAAGCGTCGCCCACCTGGTTTTTGGGATCGAGCAGAACCGGGAACTTGAAGCCGTGTTTGGCCATGAACGGGGCCACCGCCGCCCGCCCTTCGGCGTCCTGGCTCACCGCCAGAATCACGAAGCTGGGGTCGCCGCGCAGCTTTTCGTAAAGTTTCTGAATCGACGGCATCTCTTCGCGGCACGGCCCGCACCAGGTCGCCCAGATATTCAGGAACACCACTTTGCCGCGCAGGCTGGAGAGCGTCACGGCGCGGCCGTCGAGGCCGCTCAGCGTGAAATTCGCCGCCAGCTTGCCGGCCGCGACCTCGCCGTTCACGTCGGGCCGCTGGATCGTCACCGGCGCGTTGACCGCCGCGCCTTGGCCGGTCCCGCCGAAATTCATCGCCGCGATCAACACCACCGCCGCCAGCAGCGTCGCGGCCGCAATCAGCGAGAGGATTTTCGCGTCGCGCTCCATCGCTCAGGCCCTCAGCGTCGCGCGCGTCTCGACCGCGGCCGGACGCGCCGCCGTCGCCAGCCAGATCACGGTTCCCGCCGCCATCATCGCCAGCGAAATCAATTGCGCTTCGCTGAGCCCCCACATCACGCGCGGATTAATCCTCAGGAATTCGACCATGAAACGCGCCAATCCCGCCAGCATCAGGTAGCACGCCAGCAGACGGCCCTCCGGCGCCTTACGCCGCATCGACCATAACAGAGCGAAGACCCCAACGTACAAGATGGCCTCGTAAATCGGCGTCGGATGCACCCTGACGCCCGGAAAATAGCCTGAAACCAGATTGCCGCCGGCGTCAAGCCTGAGCACGGTGCTTGCGTTCCAGCCGACGATCGCCCGCGGATAGGCCATCGCCCACGGCAGCTTCGAGGGCAAGCCCCAGTCGCCGTCGCCCGACAGCAGGCAGCCGATCCGGCCGAACGCCTGGCCCAGCACCAGCGCGGGC
This sequence comes from Deltaproteobacteria bacterium, assembly GCA_027403435.1. Lineage (GTDB taxonomy): Bacteria > Desulfobacterota > Binatia > Binatales > Binataceae > JADMIL01. The sequence continues at coordinate 2,271 of DAHZDR010000500.1, read as the reverse complement.
GAGCACATGTCGAAGAGTTTGACGATTCCGACCCGATAGCGGCGCGCGATAATCGCGGTCGCAATCACGCCGCCGATAAAGCCGCCGTACCAGACGAAGCCCGCGCCCGAAAAAACGATTGACCACGGATTCGCCCGATAAAGCGGCCAATTGTCGATTACGTCGTAAATCCGCGAGCCCGCGATTCCGCCGATCGCGCCCCAGACCACCGTCGCATTGGCCAAATCCGGGTTGATGCCGCGCCGCCGGCATTCGCTGGTCAGCAACAGATCGGCGCTGATAAAGCCGAGCGCCATCATCAGGCCGTAGCTGTAAATCGTGATCGGCCCCAGATGCAGCAGGATCGGAATCATTGTCGTCCCAAGTATAGTACGGTTGCGCGGCGCGCGACACCATCGTCCGCGACGCGCGGGTTGCGCCGCACCGGCCACTGTCCTAAAGCATTTTGACGCCCCAATGCGCGCCATTGTTCAACGTGTCAGTTGCGCCGAAGTCCGCGTCGGCGGCCGCGCGACCGGCACAATCGGCCGCGGCTTCGCCGTCCTGCTCGGCGTTACGCATGGCGATACGGAGGCCGACGCCGACTATCTGGCGGACCGGATCGCCGGAATGCGGGTGTTCGCCGACGCCGCCGGTAAAATGAATCTCGCGCTGGCCGCCGCCGGCGGCGCGGCGCTGGTGGTCTCGCAATTCACGCTTTACGCCGACATCAGCCAGCGCCGGCCTTCGTTCGTCGCGGCCGCGGCGCCCGCGCCGGCGCGCCAGCTTTACGCATGCTTTATCTCGCGCCTGCGCGCCCGCGATGTTACCGTGGAAACGGGCGAATTCGGCGCCCAGATGGAATTGACGCTGACCAACGACGGCCCGGTCACGATTATTCTCGACAGCCGGGACCGCCGTTAAGCGGCGCGCGGCTATTTTCAAAGGAATTGCGGCAATCATGGCGCGGGCAGGTTTTTACGCCGTCGAATCGGGCAAAATTTCATTCCGGCGCGACGGCCATTGGTATAGCGACGACGAGCGGATTGAAAATCCCCGGATCGCGCTGCTCTTCAGCCGCGGCCTCAAGCGCGATCCCGACGGCGGCTACTATCTGCAAGTCGCCGAGGAACGCGCGCCGGTCACGGTCGAGGATACGCCCTACGTCGTGGTCACCGTGGAAGACGCGCCGGACGACGGCCTGACCGTGGTTATCAACGACGAGACGCGCGAGCCGCTCGATCCGGCGACGCTCGCAGTCGGCGCCGACAACGTCCTTTATTGCGCGGTCAAGGACGGACAGTTCCGCGCGCGCTTCCTGCGCTCCGCCTACTATCATCTGGCCGATCGGTTCGTCGCCGCGGCGGACGGCCAAAGCTTCGCGATCGCGATCGGCGACCGGCGCTACCCGCTTCGCCGCGCCGGCGGCGCGGACCCGGACGGCGCGAACTGACGTGGACGCGCCCGCGATTGCGCCCTTTCATATCGTGCTGGTGCGGCCGGAAATTCCGCAGAATTCCGGCTCGATCGGCCGGCTCGCGGCGGCGACGAAAGCGCGGCTCCATCTGGTCGGACCGCTGGGTTTTTCGCTCGAAGATCGTTATTTGAAGCGCGCCGGCCTCGATTACTGGCCCTACGTCGATTTGCGCGTTTACCGCGATTGGCGGGAATTCGACGAAATCCATCAAACCTTGCGTTCAAGCAACTTCCACTATTTTTCGGCGCGCGCGCCCAGGAACTATCTGGCGGCGGACTACCAGCCGGGCGATTCCCTGGTCTTCGGCAGCGAAACCAAAGGCCTTGGCGCGGAATTTCTGGCGCCGCGGACGGCAGCGACCTATCGCATCCCAATTTTCGAGCCGGGCGTGCGCAGCCTCAATCTGGCCAACGCGGTTTCGATCGTGCTCTACGAGGCGCTGCGCCGCTCCGCCCTGCTCGACGATCGCTAATCGCCGCCGCGTGGCGCTCCGCTCAGCCGCAATAATTGGGGAAACATCAAAAAAAATCAGCCGCGGCGCAGCACCAGCGCGCCGGCGATCGCCGACACCGTTGACGCCGCAAGAATCGCCAGCTTCGCCTCGTCGATCAAATCGCTCCGATCGCCAAACGCGAGCTTCGCAATAAACAGCGACATCGTAAAGCCGATTCCCGCCAGCATCCCGAGGCCCACCAGCGTTCGCCACGTCATCCCGCGCGGCAACGCGCCGACTCCCGTCCATACGGCGAGCGCGGTCGCGCCGATTACGCCGATCGGCTTGCCGATCATCAGGCCGAGCGCCGTACCGGCCGCCG
>DAHZDR010000362.1 GCA_027403435.1 Deltaproteobacteria bacterium | reverse complement strand
ATCGTCCAGCTACCCCTGTCGCGGAGACTTAGCTGTCAATTGCAAGCCATATTCGAAGACGCGGGATGAGATATCGGACGCCTTAAAGGCGTTCTTCGCGACGCGGGCCTGAACCTCGAAGGTTGACGATCGGGCGGCGGGGGGCGGTTGTCGGGGGCGGGAACGTGGTTATTTTTACCCATGAGGCGAAAGTAACCAGCGATGAACGTCAACCGATTCACGGAAAAACTCCAGGAGGCGCTCGGCCGCGCCCAGAGCGCCGCCGTCACCGCCCATCATCAGGCGATCGACGTCGAGCATCTGGTGGCCGCCCTGCTGGAGGATGAGCAGGGACTGGCGTCGCAAATTCTGAAACTCGCCGGCGCCGATCCCGCCGCGATCCGCCGCAAACTTCAGGACGAATTGCGCAAGCTGGCTTCCGTCAGCGGCGGCGGCTATGACGCCGGCCAGGCCTACCTCACGCAGCGGCTCAACCGCGTGCTGGCCAGCGCCGAGCGGGAAGCGGGCAAGCTCAAGGACGAGTACGTCTCGATCGAGCATGTGCTGATCGCGATGCTCGACGAGCCGGGCGCGGCGGCGCGGATTTTCCGCGAGGCCGGCGTCACCCATGACCAGGTGATGAGCGTGCTGAAGAAGGTGCGCGGCAATCAGCGCGTCACTTCTTCGAATCCCGAAGCGACCTATCAGGCGCTCGAACGTTACGGCCGCGATCTGACCCAGCTTGCGGCCGCGGGCAAGGTCGATCCGGTGATCGGCCGCGACGAGGAAATCCGCCGCGTGATCCAGGTGCTTTCGCGCCGCACCAAGAACAACCCCGTGCTGATCGGCGAGCCCGGCGTCGGCAAGACCGCGATCGTCGAGGGGCTCGCGCAGCGGATCGTCTCGGGCGACGTGCCCGAGGGGCTCAAGAACCGCAAGCTGATCGCGCTCGATATGGGCGCGCTGGTCGCGGGCGCGAAATTTCGCGGCGAATTCGAAGAGCGGCTGAAGGCCGTGCTCAAGGAAGTGCGGGAAGGAGAGGGCGAGATCATCCTCTTCATCGACGAACTGCATACCGTCGTCGGCGCCGGCGCGGCCGAGGGCGCGATGGACGCGTCGAACCTGCTCAAGCCGATGCTGGCGCGCGGCGAACTGCATTGTATCGGCGCGACCACGCTGGACGAGTATCGCAAGCATATCGAAAAGGACGCGGCGCTCGAGCGGCGCTTCCAGCCGGTGATGGTCGCGGAGCCGAGCGTCGAGGACGCCATCTCGATCCTGCGCGGCCTCAAGGAGCGCTACGAGGTCCATCACGGTATTCGGATCAAGGACGCCGCGCTGGTGACGGCGGCGACGCTCTCGAAGCGCTATATCGCCGACCGGTTTCTGCCCGACAAGGCGATCGACCTGGTTGACGAGGCGGCGGCCAAGCTGCGCACCGAAAAGGAATCGATGCCGGTTGAGCTGGACGAAATCAACCGGCGCGTGATGCAGCTCGAAATCGAACGCGAGGCGCTCAAGCGCGAGACCGACGCCGCCTCCAGGGATCGGCTGGCGCGGCTCGAAAAGGAGCTGGCCGAGGCGCAGGAGCGGCGCGCCCGGTTTCAGGCGCAATGGCAGAACGAAAAGGGCGGCCTCGAACAACTCGCCAAGCTCAAGAGCGAAATCGAGCGGACCCGCCACGAAATCGAAAAAGCCAAGCGCGAGTACGATCTCAATAAGGTCGCCGAGTTGCAGTACGGCAAGCTCGCCGAACTCGAAAAGCGTCTCGCCGAGGCCGAAAAGTCGGCCGGCAAAAGCGGCGGCGGCGCGCGCCTGATCAAGGAGGAGGTGGACGAGGAGGATATCGCCGGGGTGGTCGCGCGCTGGACCGGAATTCCGGTGTCGCGCCTGATGGAAGGCGAACTGCGCAAGCTCGCCCATCTGGAGGAGCATCTGCACAAGCGCGTGATTGGTCAGGACGAGGCGGTGACCGCCGTCGCCGACGCGGTAATTCGCGCGCGCGCCGGCCTGCAAGACCCCAATCGGCCGATCGGATCGTTTATTTTCCTTGGGCCGACCGGCGTGGGCAAAACCGAACTGGCCCGCGCGCTGGCGGAATTTCTCTTCGACGACGAAGCCGCGATGGTGCGGATCGACATGTCCGAATACATGGAGAAGCACGCCGTATCGCGGCTGATCGGCGCGCCTCCGGGCTATGTTGGTTATGACGAAGGCGGGCAGTTGACCGAAGCGGTTCGCCGCCGTCCATATTCGGTGATCCTCTTCGACGAAATCGAAAAGGCCCATCCCGACGTCTTCAATATCATGTTGCAGATGCTCGATGACGGGCGGCTGACCGACGGCCATGGGCGCACGGTCGATTTCCGCAACGCCGTGGTGATCATGACGTCGAACCTCGCGGGCCAGTTGATCCTGTCGTTCAAGGGCCAGGACTACGAGAAGATGAAGGAGCGTTGCCTGGAGATGCTGCGCCAGAGCTTCCGCCCCGAGTTCCTCAACCGGGTGGACGAGATCGTCGTCTTCCATCCGCTGGCGCGCGAACAGTTGCGCAAAATCGTGGACGTTCAGATCGAGCGGCTGCGCAAGCGGCTCGAAGAGCGCAAAATCGATTTGGCCCTAACCGACGCGGCGCGCGACTATCTGGCCGAGAAGGGCTACGATCCGGCCTATGGCGCCCGTCCGCTCAAACGGATGATCCAGCGGGAGCTGGAAACCGCGCTCGGCCGCAAGCTGCTGCTCGGCGAGATTCGTGACGATTCGCAGGTCACGGTTGACGCCGGATCGCGCGGCCTTGAGTTCCGCGCGGCGCCGCGCGCGCGTCAGGCCGCCGCGTAAGCGCCGGCCCGGCGCCAAGGCGGCCGCCACGGCCGCGTCCGCATAGTCATAACTCCGGCGCGCCGCGATTCATGCGCTGCGCGCCCGAGTCGTTTTGGCGAGCCGCGCGTATCACTGTTTGCCGCCGCCCGTACGGCCGCGCCAGCCCGAATGGCGTCCAGCCATGACCGGATGGGCGGCGCCGGAATGTTTTTTATGGTTGCCGGGACCCCCGATTCGCGTTAGTTCGCTGCGTGTGCGAACGATCGCGGGGAGCGTCGTTCGGCGTGGGGAGAGCCGCCATGGAAAATCGGGATCGGCAGGCATGGGTGATCGCGATCAGCATGTTTATCGCGCTCTTTTTCCTTTGGGGCGGCGGCTATAACACCGCGCCGGTGTTTCTGGGCGCGCTGCTGAAATCGTTCCATTGGAGCCATGCGCGCGTTTCCTGGATCGCCGCCGTGCTCTCGCTCTCGGTCGGAATCGCCGGGCCGATCGCGGGCTGGCTGCTCGATCGGATTGAAGCGCGCTACGTGATGGGCGCGGGCGCGGCTTGCGCGGGGGCGGGCTTGATCGCGGCGGGCCGCGCGAACACTTTTGAAGGTCTGGTTTGCGCGGTCGCGATTCTCGGCGTCGGGCTGGGTTCATCGACGTTGCTGCCGGCCTCGCTGATAATCGCCAACTGGTTTGGCGAGCGTCGGGGCGCCGCGCTCGGCCTGGCGACGGCCGGGATGGAATCGGGCGGGATGGCGATGACCTATCTGAGCGGCTACGTGATTGCCACCCACGGCTGGCGCGCCGCCTATCTGCTGCTCGCCGTGCCGGCGATCGTGCTGGTGCTGCCGCTGCTGTTGATCGTCGCGCGCACGCGGCCGGCGGGCGTGGCGCCGAAAAGCGTCGCCGAGTCGGCGCGCGACTTGCCCGGCCACGAAGTTGGCGAGGCGCTCGCCACGCGCGCGTTCTGGATGCTGGTGGTCGTCGAACTGGCCTTCGGCCTCGCGATCGGCGGCACCTTCCTGCATCTGGTGGCCTTTCTCGAAGGTTATGGTTACGCCGAGCGTTCGTCGGCGCTGGTGGTCAGTCTCGTGCTCGGGATGGCGGCGATTGGCAAACCCGTCTTTGGCGCGATCGCCGATCGGATTGGCGGCAAGAACGCCCTTGTCATCAGCTTCACAATGACCGCGACGGGCGTTTTTGTCCTGTTGGACGCGCAAAACCTTTGGATGCTCGCGCTGTGGATCGTATGGGTCGGACTGGCGGGCGCGTCGCCGATCGCGCTCGTGCCGCTGGTGCTCTCGGAAGCGCTCGGACTCAAGCGCTTCGGCACGTTGTTTGGCTGGCTCGGCTTGGTTATGACGCTCGGCCTGTTCGCGGGACCGTTGATCGTCGGCCGGATCACGGACCTGACCGGCAGCTATACGCAGGGCTTTGAATTGTGCGCGCTGATCGCCTTGGTCGGCGCCGCGGCGAGCTTCGCGTGCGTGGCGCCCAAAACCGCGCTGATAACGCCGATCGTCGTCCCGTCGGCGAATTCGATATAGCCTGGCGCTGCGGGAAGCGCGGGCGCGGGCGGCGACTTTTCGCGCGCAAACCGATGGCGGACGAGTTTTGGTTGGCTTTTGGCAGAAGCCGCGCTAAACTCAAACCGTTTGGGAAATTACCGCGGCTAACGGAACGTTGCGTTGGGCGGCGGCCGGTGGCCGGCGAAAGTATAAGTAATACATCAGGCTTTGGCGAGGCCGTGGACGGTGCGGAAATCGGACGGAATCGAAAATGCCGGCATTTCTCGGCTGCGGCGTTTGCTCCGCGGCCGCACTCGGGCTATTTTG
>DAHZDR010000493.1 GCA_027403435.1 Deltaproteobacteria bacterium | reverse complement strand
ACGCGCCGCGCCTTCATGCAGGCGTCAATCTCCTCGAGCTTGAAATTCGACAGCCCGACGGCGCGCACTTTGCCCTGCTTCACCAAGTCGTCGAGCGCGCGCATCGTCTCGTCGAAGGGGGTGTTTCGGTCGGGCCAATGGACGAGATAGACATCGACGTAATCGGTGTCCAGGTGTTTGAGGCTCTTCTCGATCGAATCCATCACGCGCTGGCGCGTGGAGTCGCGATAGTTTGGCGCCTTGGGATAACCAACGCCGAATTTAGTCGTGATTACCGCTTCCTTGCGGCGTGAACCGAGCGCTTTCGCCAGCGACTTCTCCGAGGCGCCGAAGCCGTAGGCCTCCGCAGTATCGAAAGAGTTGACGCCGCTATCCAGCGCGCGATGGACCGCCCGGATAAATTCGGTCTCCTCGATACTGCCGTAGCCGCCGCCGATCTCCCAGCAACCGAAGCCCATCGCGGAAATTTGTATGCCCGTGTCGCCGAATGGCCGATACTCCATAGACTATCCCCTTGCGCCGGAGCGGCGATTTTCACGCGCGTCCGCCGATAACGATTATTCCGGGCGCCAGCGCCGCGCCATTAGTCCATAGCCGAAGCCGAGCTTGGCCGGGCGCTTTCGTCCCGCGAGAGGTTAACTTTATGAATGTCACACAATCGTTTGCTCTTTTGCAAATCTTCGGAATAAGACAAAGTTCATAGCTTGCGGCCGATTGGGCCGCGTCGCCACGGATGTGCGCGAAGCCCGGCTATTGGCGCCAGGGAGCGTCCTTTCGGACGATCCGCTGACGATTTGACGACGTTTTTTCAGATGTTGTAATGAAAATTCAATTAGCTGAAATTCCGCAGTTTGGCGATCGGATAACTCCCGGATAACTCAACGGTGAATCGATGTCTCTGACCATCCCGAAAGCGCGCCGCTTCCGTCTCCAGCGATCCGAACTGGCGGTTCCGGCAACCTCGCCCCATTTCTTCGCCAAGGCGGCCAAAGGCGCCGCGGACGTGATTTTTCTCGATTTGGAAGACGCGGTTGCGCCCGAGCAAAAAATCAATGCGCGCAAAAACGCGATCGCCGCGCTCAACGAGGTTGACTGGGGCGCCCGGACGGTCGCGGTGCGCGTCAACGGGCTGGATACGCCGTGGGGCTTTCGCGATATTTGCGCAATCGCGGAGCGTTGCCCGCGCATCGATATGTTTATGCTGCCGAAGGTCGGAACCGCCTTCGACGTTCAGTTCGTTGACGCGCTGCTCGGCCAAATCGAACGCGAACTTGGGCGCGCCGAACCGTTTGGCCTCGAGGTGCTGATTGAAACCGCGCTCGGGATGTCGAACGTCGAATCGATCGCCGCGTCGTGCGAGCGGCTGGAGGCGATGATTTTCGGCGTCGGCGATTATTCCGTCAGCATGCAGACCGGCGACGTGCTGTTTGGCTCGGCGAGCGCGAAATATTCCGTGCTGACCGCCGCCGACGAGCACGGCGTGCGCGCGCGTCATTGGAACGACAAATGGCATTTCGCGATCGCGCGGATGGCCAACGCCTGCCGCGCCTATGGCTTGCGCGCGATCGACGGACCCTTCGTCGATTACGCCGACGTTGACGGCTATCGCGCGGCGGCGGAGCGCGGCGCGGCCCTCGGATGCGACGGCAAGTGGGCGATCCATCCGAGCCAGGTGGCGATCGCCAATGAGGTTTTCTCGCCCGCGCCGGAACAGATCGAATGGGCCGCGCGGCTAGTCGCGACGATGAACGAGGCGGTCGCGCAAGGGCGCGGCGCCGCCAGCCTGGACGGCAAGATGATCGACATGGCGCATTTCAAAGTGGCCGAAAATATCGAACGCAAGCGCCGGGCAATCGCGGCGCGACGCTGACCGGATGGGAAGCGAAAATGGAGCCCAACGTTCCGGAAAAACCTCTGAGCGGAATCCGCGTGCTCGACGCCGCGACCTTTCTGGCCGGGCCGTTTTGCGCGACCACGCTGTCGGAATTCGGCGCCGAAGTGATCAAGATCGAGCATCCGAAGCTCGACGATCCGCTGCGCAGTCTGGGCGCGCGATCGGAAAACGGCGAGACCTTCACCTGGCTGAGCGAGGCGCGCAACAAAAAGACCATCACGCTCCATCTCGGCGCGCCCGCGGGCGCCGAATTGTTCAGGGCGATGGCGCGCAAAGCCGACGTGGTGATCGAAAATTTCCGGCCCGGCACGATGGAAAAATGGGGCCTCGGCTATGCCGCGCTGAGCGCGCTCAATCCGGGGCTGGTGATGGCGCGGATCACCGCGTACGGGCAGGACGGTCCATATAAGGATCGTCCGGGCTTCGCGCGCATCGCGCACGCCTTCAGCGGCATCACCTATTTGACCGGCGAAGCCGGCGGCAAACCTTTGACTCCGGGCGCGATGGCGCTGGGCGATTATCTGTCGGGCCTGTACGCGGCGCTGGGCGTGCTGCTGGCGCTGCGCTTTCGCGACCTGACGGGGCGCGGGCAATATCTCGACGTCGCGCTTTACGAATCGGTGTTCCGGTTTCTCGACGAACTGGCTCCGGCCTACGCGAAAAAAGGCGTCGTGCGCGAACGGATGGGCGCGGACACGCCCAATATCGTTCCGCATAGCCATTACCGATGCGCCGACGGAACCTGGGTCGCGCTGGCCTGCTCCAGCGACAAGATGTTCGAGCGGCTGGCGGCCGCGATGGACCGGCCGGAACTGACCGCCGACCCGCGCTTCGCCAACATGCACGCGCGCGTGAAAAATCGCGACGCGATCAATGCGATCGTCGAGGCGTGGATCGGCGGCTATCCGCGCGACGAATTGATGCGCCGCTGTCTGAAAGCGGAAGTTCCGTGCGGGCCAATCAATAGTATCGCCGATATTTTCGCCGATCCGCATTACCAGGCGCGCGGCAATCTGCTCAAGGTGTTCGATCAGGAAGTGGGCGAACTGGTCTTGCCGTCGATCGTGCCGCGCCTGTCGCTCACGCCCGGATCGATCGAGCATCTGGGGAGGCATAAGGGGGCCGACACCGACGCCGTGCTGCGCGAATGGCTGGAATTGGACGACGCGCAAATCGCCGATCTGCGCGCCCGGGAAATAATCTGATGCGCCCTCCATCCGTCTCGCTTTCCGTCATGGCCGGCCCTCGGGTCAAGCCCGAGGGTGACCCGGCCATCGCAGTTCCCGTCATGGCCGGGCTTGACCCGGCCATCCAGCGGCATGGATTCGCGGGTCGAGCCCGCGAATGACGGACGGGGCGCGCCGCGCCGCGCGACGCGGCGCGTCCCCAATACGGCACGACACGCGCGCGGCGGCGCGGACGGAACGGCGCGACGATGAAACAGGCCGATCGGCAAATGGTCATGGTGGGCTTCCTGCAGGCGCAGAACTGCTCGAATTA
>DAHZDR010000412.1 GCA_027403435.1 Deltaproteobacteria bacterium | reverse complement strand
CGGAGCGGACGGCGCTCAGCGCCGGATGGAATTCAGGCTCGGGATCGCCGACGGTTCCGGCGATCGTCTCCGCGATCGGTCCGGCCGGCTCATGGTCCGCGCCGCCCGCGTGTCCGATCGTCTTGGGCGCGGAACGCGCGGCGCGCACGTCGCCGTTGGCCTCGGTGGAACGGCGCCGGCGGGCGCCGACCGCGCGAATCGGCGCCGGCCGCGGACCAGAAGCGGGAATCGCCGTCGCCTCCCCGGCGTCTTCAGCGGTTTCGGCGTCGGCCGCCGCGGTCCGTTCGCCGGCGTCCGCATCGCCATTGGGCGCGGTCGTCGCGGCGCCCGCTCCGGCCGGGCGCAGAATCGCGATCACCGCGCCGACCTTGGCGGTCTCGCCTTCCTTGAGGCGGATTTCGGCCAGCACGCCGTCGTCGAACGACTCCATCACCATGTCGGCCTTGTCGGTCTCGACTTCGGCGAGCGCGTCGCCATGATGGACGGCGTCGCCGGGATGTTTGAGCCAGCGCAGGATTTTGCCTTCCTCCATGGTGTCGGAAAGCTTTGGCATCACGATTTCGTTGCTCATGGGAAAAACCTTTGAGTAGCTTGCGCCGCGCCGGCTTCACGCGCTTTCCGCCTCGGCGCCGCCGGCGCCGTGACGCGCAATCCCGGCGCCGCCGCGCGTCGATCCGGCCGCGCGGCTAGACCATCCGTTCCGCCACCTTGACGATATCGGCGGCGCTGGGCAGCGCGGCCTTTTCCAGCCTGGCGTTGTACGGAATCGGCGTGTCGAGCGTCGCGACGCGCTCCACCGGCGCGTCGAGATCATCGAACGCCGCCTCGTAAATTTGCGCGGCGATTTCCGCGCCGGCGCCGCCCGTGCGCCAGCCCTCGTACACGACCATCGCTTTGCCGGTCTTGCGCACCGATTCGACGACGGTCGTGATATCGAGCGGATTGAGCGTCCGCAGATCGATTACTTCGGCGTCCACGCCCTCGTTTTCCAGCGCCTCGGCCGCCGCGATCGCGTCATAGACGCACTTCGAATACGAGACGATCGTGAGGTCCTTGCCTTCGCGCAGGACGTTGGCCTGGCCCAGCGGCGTCAGATATTCCCCGTCGGGAACCTCGCCTTTGACGCCGTAGAGCGTTTCGTGTTCGAGGAAAATCACCGGATTGTCCTGGCGCAAACAGCTCTTGAGCAGGCCCTTGGCGTCGGCCGGAGTCGCCGGAATCACGACCAGCAGGCCCGGACAATGTAAAAAGTAGGCTTCGAGGCTCTGGCTATGCTGCGCGCCGAGTTGATGGCCGGCGCCCTGGGGAGCGCGAATCACCAGCGGCACCTTGGCGTGTCCGCCGAACATGTAATGGATTTTCGCCGCGTGATTGACGATTTGATCCATCGCCAGCAGGCCGAAATTGATCGTCATCAATTCGACGATCGGCTTGAGCCCGCCCATCGCGGCGCCGACGCCGGCGCCAACGATCGTGAGCTCGGCGATCGGCGTGTCGCGCACGCGCTTTTCGCCGTACACCGCCAGCAGGCCGTCGGTGACCTTGAAGGCGCCGCCGAAGTAACCCACCTCTTCGCCCATGATAAAGACGCGCTCGTCGCGATCGAGTTCTTCGCGCAGGGCCTGGTTAAGCGCTTCGCGGTAGCTGATCTGCGCCATCATTCGGCTCCGTTCCCGTCCACATAGACGTACTTGCCGAGGGTTTCGAGCGACGGCTCGGGGCTGTCCTCGGCGAACTTGACGGCGTCGTCGATAACCGCGGCGACTTCGTTTTCGATCGCGTCCAGGCGCGCCTCGTTGGCGCGGCCGTCATGCAGCAGCTTGCGCCGCAAATTCTTGATTGGGTCGCGCTCCTGCCAGATGCGCTCTTCGCGTTTCGATCGGTACTCCGCCGGATCGGACATCGAATGGCCGCGGAAGCGGTAGGTGGTCGCCTCGATCAGCGACGGACCCTCGCCTTCGCGGGCGCGCGCCGCCGCCTCCAGCGTCGCGCCGTGGACGGCGAGCACGTCCATCCCGTCCACCCGCACGCCCGGCATCTTGTAGGGCTCGGCGAACTTGTACAGTTCTTCCTGGCAGATCGCGTTCTGCACCAGCGTGCCCATGCCGTAGAAATTGTTCTCGCAGATAAAGATCACCGGCAGCTTCCACAGCGAGGTCATGTTAAGCGCCTCATGAAACGCGCCCTGCGGCAGCGCGCCGTCGCCGAAGAAGCAGCAGACCACCTGCGGTTCTTCTTTGTAGCGCACCGCCAGGCCGAGACCCGCCGCCAGCGGCAGGCCGCCGCCGACGATCGCGTAACCGCCCATGAAACGCTGCTCCGCGTCAAACAGATGCATCGAGCCGCCGTGCCCGCGCGAAAGTCCGGTCGCCTTGCCGAACAGTTCCGCCATCACCGCGCGCGGCGCGACGCCCTTGGCCAGGCAATGGCCGTGCTCGCGATAGGTGGAGACCACAAAATCCTTGTCGTACAACGCGCTGATCGCGCCCACCGCGACCGCTTCCTCGCCGGCGTAAAGATGGCAAAAGCCGGTAATCTTGCCCCGGCTGTACATTTCCGCGACTTTATCCTCGAAGCGCCGAATCAAAACCATGCGACGATAGAAATCGAGCAATTGAGTCTCGCCCATCGTCAGCAGGGCGCGTTCGGCGATATGCTTTTCACGTTCCAGGGCCATGCAAACACCCTCCAGCGCTGCCGTCATGCAAATTTCAGTAAACCACTATCGTGGCGACCGCGATAGGGTAAGCGCGGCGGCCCGGCGGGGCTTTCCACAAGCGGCGGCGCGCGCCGATCGCGCCATGGCTCGTTGCGCGCGGCGACGCGGCGCTATTGGCGATCAACGGAGCGATAGCGCGCGGCCACGACCTGCCAGTCGATATGTTCGACGAACGCCGCCATCCACGCGTCGCGATGCGGATATTCGGGCGACCACGCTTCCTCGGCGACCGCCGCGACCACCAGTGGATTCGCCCCCACCCATCCGCCGGCGTCGCCGGCGTTCAGCGGCGCGTTATGCCAGCGGTCGTCATACGGATCGTAAACCAACGCCGCCCATGCGCCGGCGACCCGCGCGCAGGCGATGAAATCCTCGCGCCAGCTCGCGAACGCGCCCATGTGCTCGTGGATATTCGCCAGCACATACGGCGGCGGCGCGACCGGCTTCGGCGCCAGATTGCGGAAGAAGAATTCGTGGAGCAAAACCGCGTTGGCGGCCCGTATCTGCTTGCGCCGCAGCGCGCCATATTGCGCCGCGTGCGCGGCGTCGCGCGGGGCCGAAGCGAGCCGGCGCTCGGCTTCGCGCAGCTCGGCGAAGGCGCGGCGATAGGCCGCATACGCCCGCGCGATTTGTGTCGCCGACAGCAGGCCGGGCAAAGCGTCGTACGCCAGCGGCGCGGGACGGCGCGGCTGGAAGCCCGGCTCGCGCTTGAGCAGGCCTTCGAACGACAGCCCGCTCTCTTTGGGCGGCGGCGCCGCCCACGCCGCCGTCACTTGCAGCGCGAGGCCGCCGGCCAACGCTGCCGCGCCGCGCAGCCAACGCCGCCGCGAACACGGCGCGGCGAGCGGATTGCCGGCTGGTTTACGCATCATGCAGCAACTCCGTCCGGGCGCGGGCGTCCGCCGCGCGCCGCTGCGACTACCCGTCCGCGAACAGTTCGCGCTGCGCCGCGCGCCTTACCGGCGCAAAGGAGCGCCGATGGATCGGCGAGGGGCCGAGCCGCGCCAGCACCGCGAAATGATCCGCCGTGCAGTAGCCCTTGTGATCGGCGAAGCCGTAGCCGGGAAACTCGGCGTCATACGCGACCATGATTCGGTCGCGGGTGACCTTGGCGATAATCGACGCCGCCGCGATACAAAAGCTTTTGCGGTCGCCGCCGACGATTTTGGTCTGCGGCAGTTTGAGTCCGGGGATCGCGCGCCCGTCCATCAGCACATGGTCGGGGGCGCGGCCGAGTGCGCGGATCGCGCGTTCGCAGGCGAGCATCGCCGCCCAATACACGTTCAGTTCATCGACTTCGTTGACCGCGGCGCTCCCGACGCCGACCGCGGCTGCGCGTTCGCGGATCAGCGGATACAGGCGCTCGCGCTGTGCGGGCGTGAGCTGCTTGGAATCGTGCACGCCCTGGATAAACGTCTCGGGCGGGAAGATTACCGCCGCCGCGACCACCGGACCCGCCATCGGTCCGACCCCGGCTTCGTCAACGCCGGCGATCGCCGCGAGGCCCTGCTTCCACAAGCGCCGCTCGTATCGTAAATCCGCGCGCCTGGCCACGCCGCACCTCCCGCCCGCGCGGCCGGCTCAGGCGAGCCGTTTCAGCCGCGCCTTGCGCAAAATTTCCGCCATCCGTTCCGGGTCTGGAATATCGAACAATTTGATCATGAAGTCGCCGCTCGCCGCCGACGCCACCTTGACGTCGCCCAAGCCCAGCATCCGCTGGCCGGCGCTGCGTTCAACTTCGATCGAGCGCACGTCGGCCAGCTCCATTTCGCGCCTCCGGGTCGCCAGAAATCCGCTCCGCTCGATCAGCCGATCGGAAGTCAGGCTCCAACTCGTATAGCGCCGCACGAGGATGACTCGCGCGGCGAGCAGGCCGGCCAGCGCGACGCCCAAAAGGCCCGCGCGCGCGCCGCCCCTGGGCGCGGCCATCGCGGCGATTCCGGCCACAAAGATCAGCGTCGCGAACGTGATCGCGCCGCTGAAATGCCACCATGAGGGTAAAATCCGCGCCAGCGCGTATTCATGGCGCGTTTCCGGCCGCGGCGACATCAGCCGCGCGCCGCAGCGCGCGCAAAACGCGGCGCCG
Organism: Deltaproteobacteria bacterium; assembly: GCA_027403435.1. Lineage (GTDB taxonomy): Bacteria > Desulfobacterota > Binatia > Binatales > Binataceae > JADMIL01. The sequence goes on along the minus strand of DAHZDR010000412.1, from coordinate 6,624 downwards.
GCCGCCGAATCGAATCCGCATTGTGGACATCGCATCGGGATTTCCCGCGCGCCCGCCGCGTCTTGCCGGCGCCGACCGCGCGAAAACATCGCGATTATGGGCAAGCGCCGCGACTCCGTCAAACCGGTTTCCGGCCGCGGCCGCCGCGCCGCCGCCCGGCCCGTTGCGCGGCTTGCGCGCCCGCCGGCCGGATCAAATCCGTTAGAATAGCTATAATGGCCGCGGGGGCCACGCGAGGAACCGAGCCGGCCGCGGCCCATCAAACATGATCGTCCATCAAACCGCGCTTCGGCTGGTCTCGTTCGGCGCCGTCCTCATCATGTTCGGCTGGTGGGAGGCGCGCGCGCCGCGCCGCGAGCGCGCCTGGCCGCGGTCCACGCGATGGCCCGGCAATCTCGGCGTCGTCGCGCTCAACACCGTGATCGTGCGCGCGATCTTGCCCGTGACCGCAGTCGCCCTGGCGCTGGCCGGGGAGCATCGGAGATGGGGTCTGCTGAACCATCTGGCGCTTCCGGCCGGGATCGCGATCGCCGCGGCGATAGTGCTGCTCGACCTTGCGATTTATTTGCAGCACGTGATGTTTCACGCGGCGCCGGCGCTGTGGCGGATCCACCGGATGCATCACACGGACCTGGATTTCGACGTCACCACGGGCGCGCGGTTCCATCCCGTCGAAATCGCGCTCTCGATGGCCTACAAGCTGGGCGTGATCGCGGCGCTTGGCGCGCCGGCCGCCGGCGTGATTATTTTCGAGATCGCGCTCAACGCCAGTTCGATGTTCAATCATGCCAACCTGCACTTGCCGACGGGGATCGATGCGCGCCTGCGGCTTTTCCTGGTGACGCCCGATATGCATCGCGTGCACCATTCGATCGTGGTCGATGAGACCAACAGCAACTTCGGCTTCAACCTGCCGTGGTGGGATTGGCTGCTCGGCACCTATCGCGCGCAACCGGCGGCCGGCCATGAGGGCATGATCATCGGTATCGAACAGTTTTCGCGAGCCGCGCGAATTGCGGATCGACCGGATGCTGACGCAGCCGCTGCGGGGCCGGACCGGCGCCTACGCGATTACGCGGCGGAGCGGCATCTGACGCCGCTGGGCGCCGCCGGGCGGCGATTGTACGCGCGGCTGGCCGCGCTCGCGATAATCGCGGTGGCGATAGTCGCTCTCGCGCGTCATCGCGAGCTTTTCCGGGCGGACATGATTCAACGCGCACTTGAGCGTTTTGGACCATTCGCGCCAATCGCTTTCATCGCAATCTATGCGCTGGCGACTCCGCTTTTCGTTCCCGGATCGCTGCTGACGCTGACCGGCGGCGCGATTTTCGGCCCGGTGATGGGCGCGTTATGGAATCTGCTGGGCGCGACGCTCGGCGCCACGATCGCGTTCCTGATCGCGCGTTATACCGCCGCCGACTGGGTCGCGCGGCGGGCAGGCGGCCGGCTCGCCGGCATTATCCGCGGAGTCGAAGACGAGGGCTGGCGTTTCGTCGCTTTGGTGCGCTTGACGCCGCTGTTTCCCTTTAATCTGGTAAACTTCGCTTTCGGCCTGACGCGCATCCGTTTGGCGCAATACGTGATCGCGTCATTCGTATGCATGGCGCCTGGCGCGATCGCTTACACGTATCTTGGCTATGCCGGACGGACGGCGGCGAGCGGGGAGACGGGCGCGATTCGCGCGGCGATAATCGCGCTGGCGCTGCTCGCGGCGGTCGCCTTCATTCCGCGCCTGATCCGGCGCCGTCCGCGCGCGGCCGGGCATGCGGGCGGCCAGGGCTGATTCCACGCGGCTCGCGCGCAGGCTAATTTTGATACGATGTTTGAATCATGCCCGGAAACGCTCCAATGGCCGCGTCGGGAACATCCGCCTGCCGCTATTCTTGACTTGACGCCGAGGGCGCCATAATAAGGAAGTTTCCATGCTGACGCCGATGTAGCTCAAAGGTAGAGCAACTGACTTGTAATCAGTAGGTTGCGAGTTCGATTCTCGCCATCGGCTTGGTCCGATGGCGGGGAAGTGCGGAGAGGTTCCCGAGTGGCCAAAGGGAGCAGACTGTAAATCTGCCGGCTTATGCCTTCGGAGGTTCGAATCCTCCCCTCTCCACCAAATTTTGGCGCGCAAGGGAGAGCGGGAATAGCTCAGTTGGTAGAGCGCGAGCCTTCCAAGCTCGGGGTCGCGGGTTCGAATCCCGTTTCCCGCTCCACAAAATTCGGCGTCGTGGCTGGAAACGGGGCGCTGGCGGGCTGGATTGCCCATGTAGCTCAGTCGGTAGAGCACTTCCTTGGTAAGGAAGAGGTCACGGGTTCGAATCCCGTCGTGGGCTTACCGGAATATTGCGCGCCGGCTAATAAAACGGGCGCGGCGCTTGAGGATGACAACGTATGAGAGATTTGATCGCGATGGCCTGTGACGGATGCAAACGGCGCAACTACACGACCTCGAAGAACAAAAAGCGCCAGACTGAAAAGTTTGCGATCAAAAAGTTTTGCCCATCCTGTCGCAGCCATACGCTGCATAAGGAGGCTAAAGTCTGAGCAAGTCATTTCGTGAACGCGCAAGTTGAGGGACGAAGACTTCCGGCCATGCGCGTCGGCGGGGCGTTCGCAGGCGAAGGGTCAGTAGCTCTAACTGGCAGAGCGGCGGACTCCAAATCCGCAGGTTCCAGGTTCGAACCCTGGCTGGCCCGCCATATTCACGGTCGCGGCGGGAAATGGGCGAGGATTGGCGAAATTTCGGCGAAAATCGATTGACGGCGGCAGTTCCGGCGATGGGCTTGTAAAGATGACGCAAAATGGATAGTCTAAAAAATTCCCTAAATCAGGGCACGAATTTTGTTAAGGAAGCTTGGAAAGAGCTGGCTAAAGTCCACTTTCCCACGCCCCGGGAGACGATGCAGGCGACGCTGGTGGTGGTAGTGCTGACGCTGGTGATGGCGTTGTGGTTGGGGTTGGTCGATTTGGGCGCGACGCGGGTCGTCCATCAGTTGATTAGCTGAGCGAGTTTAAGCAAGGGGCGCGCGGCGGCCTGATGGCCGGAGCGCCCCGCCCGGAAAGAACGATTGGCCCCCATGGCTGAGCAAGTATCCGTCGAATCTCGATCCGAGTCGAACCGGAAATGGTATGTCGTGCATACCTACTCGGGCTTCGAGCAGCGCGTCAAAACCGCGCTGGAGGAACGGGTGCGCGCGCTCAAGCTGCATGACGGGACGCGCGCCCTGGGCGAGAAATTCGGCGACGTGGTGGTGCCGGTCGAGCGCGTTCAGGAACTCGGCAAAGGCGGCCAGCGCAAGGTTTCGAGCCGCAAATTCTTCCCCGGCTATATTTTCGTCAACATGGAGCTCGACGACGAAACCTGGCACGTGGTGAAGGACACTCCGAAAGTGACCGGTTTCGTCGGCCATTCGACGATGCCGCCGGAGGTGCCGGAGTCCGACGTCGTCGCGATCAAGCGGCAGATGGAGGAGGGCGCGCTCAGGCCCAAGCCCAAGGTGCTGTTCGAGGTGGGTGAGGCAATCAAGGTGGTTGACGGGCCGTTTCAGGATTTCAACGGCACGGTCGAAGAGGTCAAGCCCGAAAAGGGCAAAGTGCGCGTGCTGATTTCGATCTTCGGCCGGGCGACCCCGGTCGAACTCGATTTCGTTCAAGTGGAGAAGTCATAAGGCGACGCGAGGTTTCGGCTTTGGCCCGCGGCGCGGGCTGAAAGCGGCGCGCTCGCCCGGAAAGAACGGCCCAGATGGCGAAGAAAGTCACCGGACAGGTAAAATTGCAGATTCCCGCCGGCGCGGCGAATCCGTCCCCGCCCGTGGGGCCGGCGCTCGGCCAGCGCGGCGTCAATATCATGGAATTCTGCAAGGCGTTCAACGCCCAGACGCAGAATATGCAGGGCCTGGTGATCCCGGTGGTGATCACGGTCTATGCGGACCGCTCGTTCACCTTTGTCACCAAGAGTCCGCCGGCGTCGGTGTTGCTCAAACGCGCGGCTGGAATCGAAAAAGGCTCGCCCACGCCGCACAAGAGCAAGGTTGGCAAGGTGACGCGCAAGCAGGTCGAGGAGATCGCCCAGACCAAATTGAGTGATCTGACGGCCAGCGATCTCGCGGCGGCGTCCCGCTCGGTCGCGGGCACGGCCCGCTCGATGGGCATCGAAATACTCGATTGAGGATCGCGGAAGGGTTCGGTGCGGCGATGGCAGGAAAGAAATATCGCGAAGCGGCCAAGCGGATCGATCAGGCCCGGCGCTATTCGCTGGCGGAGGCGATCGGGATCGTGGTGGCCAACAAAATCGCCAAGTTCGACGAGACCGCCGAGCTGGCGGTGCGGCTCAACGTCGATCCGCGTCAGGCCGATCAGAACGTGCGGGGCGCGGTGGTGCTGCCGCACGGCACCGGCCGGACGATTCGGGTGCTGGTGCTGGCCAAGGGCGAAAAGGAGCGCGAGGCGCGCGAGGCGGGCGCGGATTTCGTCGGCGGCGAGGACTTGATCAAGCGCATCCAGGAAGAGAACTGGCTGGATTTCGATCGGGTGATCGCCACGCCCGATATCATGGGCGCGGTCGGCCGGATCGGTAAAATCCTGGGGCCGCGCGGGCTGATGCCGAATCCGCGCGTCGGCACCGTCACCTTCGACGTCGCCAGGGCGATCGCCGAGGTCAAGGCGGGCAAGGTCGATTATCGCGTGGACAAGGCGGGCGTGGTGCACGCGCCGATCGGCAAGCTGAGTTTCGGCGAGGCGAAATTGGCCGAAAACGCCCGCGCCCTGCTGGACGCGATCGTGCGGGCGAAGCCGGCCAGCGCCAAGGGCAATTACGTCAAAAGCGTGGCGCTCGCGGCGACCATGGGGCCTGGCGTGCGGATCGATCCGGCGGCGGCGGAGCGGACCGCGGCGGCTTGAGCGGCGGCGCCCGGAGAGCGGCAAAGGTTGGCGATGAACAAGACGGAAAAGAACGCGCTGGTGGCTGAATTGGCGGAAAACCTGAGCCGCGCCAGCATTGCGCTGATTTCGGAATACCAGGGCATGACCGCGGGCGATTCGGACGAGATGCGGCGCAAGCTGCGCGCGGCGCGCGGCGAATTCCGCGTCGCCAAGAACACGCTGCTCCGGCGCGCGATCAAGGACACCGCTTTCGCCGCCCTGGACAGCCATCTGGGCGGTCCGATCGGTTTGATTCTGAGCTACGCGGATCCGATCGAACTGGCCAAGGCGGTCGGTGCGCTCAAGGATCAGGGGGCCAAGCTCAAGGTGCGCGCTGGCGTGCTCGACGGCCGGCCGCTCAGCGTTGAAGAGATTAACGCGCTGGCGAATTTGCCGCCGCGCGAAGTGATTTTCGCGCAGCTGCTGGGCCTGCTCCAGGCGCCGGCGACGCGGCTGGCGCGGCTGCTCAATGAGCCGGGTTCGGCGCTCGCGCGACTGGTTGACGCGATCGGCCGCGACCGCGGCGGCGGCTCCGGCGGCGGAAGCCGCGGCGGGGGCGTAGGCCGGGTTCGCGGGAATTAATCGCACGAAGAAAATTGGCTTGCCGGGGCGCTCCCACATCGCCCGCGGGCCCAGGGCATAAGGAGAGAGAGCAAGATGTCAGAAGCAGCACAGCTTAGCCGCGATCAGGTGAAGGATTATCTGAAGAACCTGAGCCTGCTTGAGGCCGCGGCGCTGGTCAAGGAGCTCGAACAGGAACTCGGCGTGTCGGCGGCGGCTCCAGTCGCGATGGCGGCGCCGGCGGCGGGCGCCGCGGGCGCCGCGGCGGCGGTCGAAAAGGACGAGTTCACGGTGATGCTCACCGGGTCGGGCGACAAGAAGATCCAGGTGATCAAAGTCGTGCGCGAACTGACCGGGCTGGGCCTCAAGGAGGCCAAGGACCTGGTTGACGGCGCGCCCAAGGCGATCAAGGAAGGCATCAACAAGGCCGAAGCCGAGGATGTCAAGAAAAAGATCGAAGAGGCCGGGGGCGCGGTAGAGTTGAAGTAGGGGCCGGCCAGGCATACGACAACCGGCGTAAAATATCGACGAAAAGGGACGCGCACGCCGCGGGCGCGGGCGTCCCGTTTCGCTTTTTCGGAAACTTCCAATATGCGCCGCGGAGCGCGCGGCAGCTTAGGGCCGGGGCGCGCCGCGGACATGATCGTCTGGCGGCGCGTCGGCGCGACGCCCGTCGCCGGATGAGGTAGAAATGGCTCAGCAGTCGCAGGTCACGAGCAACCTTCGCCTTCGCCGCTCCTTCGGCAAGATCAAGAAGATCATCGACATTCCGAACCTGATCGAGATCCAGAAGCGTTCCTACGCGGATTTCCTGCAGGCGGAGGTCGCGTCCGACGAGCGCAAGGAAGAGGGGCTGCAGGCGGTCTTCAAGTCGGTTTTCCCGATTAAGGACTTCAACGAGACCGCCTCGCTGGAATTCGTCAGCTACGAACTCGGCCAGCCGAAATACGACGTCGAGGAATGCCATCAGCGCGGCATGACTTACGCCGCGCCGATCAAGGTGAAGATTCAGCTGGTGATCTGGGACATCGAGAACGGCCGCCGCTCGATCAAGAACGTCAAGGAGCAGGAGGTCTATTTCGGCGAGATTCCGCTGATGACGCCGAACGGCACCTTCATGGTGAACGGCACCGAACGGGTCATCGTCTC
>DAHZDR010000355.1 GCA_027403435.1 Deltaproteobacteria bacterium | reverse complement strand
AATCGACGCGATCATCGTATGAATCGAAACCGACTTGCCGGTGCCGGTCGCGCCCGCAATCAGCAGATGCGGCATCGCCGCGAGATCGGCGGCGGCGGGCCGTCCAGCGATATCCTTGCCCAAAGCTATCGTAAGCTGGCTGCGCGCCGCACGATATTCTTCGGTCTCAAGGATTTCGCGCAGATAGATCTGCTCGCGCTTGCGGTTCGGAACTTCGATTCCAACCACCGCTTCGCCCGGAACGGGCGCCTGAATCCGCACCGTCGGCGCGCGCATCGCCAGCGATAAATCGTCGGCCAGATTGACAATTTGGCTGACTTTCACGCCCGATCCAGGCTCGAACTTGTACATCGTCACCACCGGACCCGGCTGCACCTCGACCACCCGGCCGGCGACGCCGAAATCGGCCAGCTTCCGCTCCACCGCCCGCGCGCTTTCGGCCAGTGCGGCCTCGTCAACCGCGTCATGTTCGCGCGGCGGTATATCGAGCAAATCGAGCGGCGGCAGCAGGTAGCCGCCATGCCGCGGCGCCTCGGCTTCAACCGCGGACGGCAGGGGCGAAACCGCTGGCTTCGGCGCATCGACGCGGTTGATCAAGCGCGCGATCAGCCCGACCCGCGCCGGACCATGCTCCGCACCATCCGCACGATCGGCCAGCGCCGGCGCGTCCGGCGTGGCGCCTCCCGATAACAGAATCGCGTGGCTGGCCGGCCAGCCCGTCGACGACATCGATGGGGCGTCGTCGGGCGTGCCCGTGGCGCCCCGGGCGTCAACCAACGCCGCCAGCAGATCGGTGGGCGCCCGGCCGAGCATCGCCGCCAGTCCGGCGATCACGGCCACCGCGACCACCAGCGCGCCGCCGCCAAAATTCAAGTAATTCTTTAATTCACGGGCGAGCGCCGCTCCGGCCGCGCCGCCCAACGGCGCGCCGGACCGATCGAACAGTCCCGCGAGCGCGCTTAAGGCGGCGAGCAGCAGGCACCCGCCCAACGCCTCACGCGCCAGCGCGCGCCAGCCTTGCGCCGACCAGGCGCGCCACGCCAGCGCGGCGGCGGCCGCGACTATCAGATACGACTCCCAGCCAAACAGCCCGAGCAGGCAGGCCGCCAGCGATCCGCCCAACGGACCGCCCAGATTCGACCGCGCGCCGAGCCCGCGCGAACCCAGGCTGAGCATCGCCCACGCCGCGGCGGCCAGCAGCGCCAGCGCGGCCAGCTCACGCGCGATCCGCGCGCCCAGCGACGGCGGCGCGACGGCGACGGCGACCAAATCGATCGGCGGCGCTTTGGATTGACGCGCGATGGCGCTCAGACCTCCAGCACATGCGGAACGATCACGGGGCGGCGATTGATCGCGTCCATAAAATAGCGGCGCAACGCCCGCACCATCTCTTCCTTGAGCCGTGCGGCGTCTGGTTCGGCGCGGCCGCCGCCGAAGCCGCGGATGCGCGCGGCGAGTTCGGCGCGGGCGCGGGCCAGATGGGGCGAGGCGCCGTCGCCGGTCAAGACGCCGCGGGCAATCAGTTCGGGTCCGGCGACGATCCGGCCAGTGCGGGCCGACAGCGCCAGAATCGCGACGATCGTGCCGTGATGGGCGAGCGCGCGGCGTTCACGAATCAAGCCGGGATCGCCAAGATCCTCGCCGTCGGCGTAAAGCCGGCCGACCGGCGCGGCGCGGCCGCGGCGCGCCGTTCCATCCTCGAGAATCAACGAATCGCCGTCTTCGAGCAGAAAACAGTTTGGTTCGGGAATCCCGGCTTCGATCGCCAGCGCGCGATGGCGCACGAGATGGCGATATTCGCCATGAATTGGCGTGAAATGGCGCGGCCGCACGAGCCGAATCATGTCGAGCAATTCGTCGCGGCTGGCATGGCCCGAGACGTGCACCGGCGCCACCGAGTCGTAAAGCACCTCCGCGCCACGCTTGCACAGCGCATTCACCATCGTATTGATGATTCGTTCGTTGCCCGGGATGAAGCGCGACGACAACACCACCGTGTCGCCTGCGTCGATATGCGTCTGTGGATAGTTATCCGCCGCCAGGCGCGCCATCGCCGAAAGCGGCTCGCCCTGGCTGCCGCTGGTCAGAAAGACCAGCCGGCGCCGATCGAGGAAATCGGCTTCGGCGCGCTCGATAAAGGTTCCCGGCGGCAGATTAAGCTGTCCGGTCTCCAGGCCAAGACGCACGCTCTCGGCCATCCGCCGTCCCAGCGGCGTCACGCGCCGGCCAAATTCGTGGGCGACCTCGGCCAACTGGCGAATCCGATGCAGATGCGACGAAAAGGAGGAAAGAAAGAAGCGGCCGCGCGTCCGCCCCATCAGCTCACGGATTACCGGCCGAAGCGAACTTTCGGAGCCGCTGCGCCCCGGCCGCTCGACGTTGGTCGAATCGGACAGCAGCAGGTCCACACCCTCCTCGCCAAGCCGGGCGAACCGTTCGCTATCGAAGGGCACGCCGTCAATCGGCGCCGGATCGATCTTGAAGTCGCCGGAATGAACAATCAGGGCGCCGGGAACGCGGATCGCCAGCGCCATCGAATTCGGCGTCGAATGGGTGACCGGAATCGGTTCGACCCGAAAGGGTCCGAGCTGGATTTCGCGTCCGGCGGCGAATTCGCGCAAATCTGCGCCGCCAAGGCCGTCCTCGGCCAGGCCGCGCCGGGCAAATGCAAGTGTTACTTTAGATCCATAGACCGGCGCGGGCCACTGCCGCAGAACGAAGGGCAGCGCGCCAAGATGGTCCTCGTGCGCATGCGTCAGCACAATCCCGGCAAGATGTGGCCGCGCTTCGGCGAGATAACGCAGGTCGGGCAGCAGCAGCCCACCGCCCGCCGCGGGCTCCTGCGCGAACATCACGCCAGCGTCGATCAGCAACGCTTCGTCGCCATACTCAAAAACCATCAGGTTGAGCCCGATTTCACCGAGCCCGCCCAATGGCGTAATTTTGACTGGCGTGGATTTCGCCGCAGCCATCAACCCTTCACAACCCTGCCCCCGCGCCGCAAAGCGCGTGGCGACCCCGGCGACGATTATATCCAGCGCTTCCGGCAGGCGAAAGCGT
>DAHZDR010000339.1 GCA_027403435.1 Deltaproteobacteria bacterium | reverse complement strand
CTCGCATGGCCAGTCGGCCATGCCGTCGCCATGGATAATCACGTATTTCACGACTTGCTCCCGCCGCGCGCCTCAGCCTTCGAGAATTTTCAGCACCTTGTCGATGTCCGGTTCGACGACGATGGTGTTGCCCAGATTCTTGAGCGCGGTGTCCGGGTCTTTCAAACCGTGTCCGGTCAGCGTGCAGACCACGACCGAACCCGGCCTGAGTCCGCCGCTCGCGCCGAATTTGAGCAGTCCCGCGACCGCGGCCGCCGAGGCCGGCTCGGCGAAGACGCCCATCGCCGCGAGCAGCCGGTAGGAGGCGAGGATTTCGGCGTCGGTGACGAGGTCGATCAGGCCGCCGGATTCGTCGCGCGCGGCGGTCGCGCCTTTCCAACTCGCCGGATTGCCGATTTTGATCGCGGTGGCGACGGTATGGGGATCGTCAATCGGATGGCCTTCGACGATCGGCGCGGAACCGGCCGCCTGGTAACCCATCATTTTGGGCAGCCGGCGCGACCGGCCCGCCGCCTGGTATTCGCGATAACCGGCCCAGTAGGCGGTGATATTGCCGGCGTTGCCGACCGGCAGAAAATGATGGGTCGGCGCGTCGCCCAGTTGATCGCAGACCTCGAACGCGCCCGTCTTCTGCCCCGCGATTCGATCCGGATTGACGCTGTTGACCAGCCGAATCCGCACCGGGTTGCGCTCGGCCACGTCGCGCACGACCTTGAGGCAAATATCGAAGTTGCCAATCACTTCGATCACTTTCGCCCCATGCATCAGGCTTTGCGAGAGCTTGCCCAGCGCGACCGCGCCTTTCGGAATCAGCACGCAGGCCTGCAATCCCGCCCGGCCCGCATAGGCGGCGGCCGAGGCCGAAGTGTTGCCGGTCGAGGCGCAGATCACGGTGCGCGCGCCTTCGCCGAGCGCCTTGCTCATCGCGACCGTCATCCCGCGGTCCTTGAACGAGCCGGTGGGATTGGCGCCTTCGTATTTCAGATAGACCTTGACGCCTTGGCCGATTCGTTCGGCCAGCGCCGGCGCCTCGATCAGCGGCGTGTTGCCCTCGTTGAGGGTGACCACGGGGGTCGCGTCGGTCACCGGCAGGAAGCGCCGGTAATGCTCGATCAGGCCCGGCCAGCGGCTGAGCCGCGCGCCTTCAGCCGGCGGCGAAGTCGCCGTCGCCGTTTTGATGGTCTCCGTCATCGGTCTAAAGCCGCTCCTCGATGCGGATAAAGACCGGATCGCCCGCGACCATCCGCAGCTTGCCGATCGCTTTCAGCGCGCGTTTCAGATTGCGCTCGGGCGCTTCATGCGTGCGCATAATCACCGGCACAGTGGTTTCGACTCCGCGTCCATGCTGCAACACCGAGACGATCGAAATTCCGTTGCGTCCCAGAATCGACGCGATCGCGCCGAGCGACCCCGGCCGATCCCGCGCCATGAAACGCAGGTAATATTCGCATACCACGTCGTCCATCGGCTTGACACGCGCGCGCTTCAGCGGCGTCGGATAGCCGAGCGCGGGCGCGCCCGCGCCGCGCGCGCCGGCCGCGCGCTGGCGCGCGATTTCCAGCACGTCCGCCAGCACCGCCGTCGCCGTCGGCAGCTGGCCCGCGCCCAGGCCGAAATACATGCTCGCGCCGAGCGCCTCGCCGTGAATATAGATCGCGTTGTAGGCGCCGCCGACGCCGGCCAGCGGATGGCGCGCCGGAACCATGGTCGGATGCACGCGGGCCTCGATCGCGCCGTTGTCGTCCTTGGCGATCGCCAGCAGCTTGACGACGTAGCCAAGTTCGCGCGCGTAATTGATATCCGCCAGCGTCAGCCGGCTGATTCCTTCGGTGTAAACCTGGCGCGGCGCCAGCATCGCGCCGAACGCCAGCGCCACCAGCAGGCAGAGCTTGTGGGCGGCGTCATGCCCTTCGATATCGAGTGTCGGGTCGGCCTCGGCCAGGCCCGCGCGCCGCGCTTGCCCGAGCGCGTCGGCGAATTCGCGTCCGCCCTCGGTCATCATGCTCAAAATCGCATTGCAGGTGCCGTTGACGATACCGTAAACGGCGCGCTGCCGATCGCCCGCGAGCGCCTCGCGCAGCGTGCGGATAATCGGCACTCCCCCGCCGACGCTGGCCTCGAAGCCCAGCGCCAGTCCGGCCC
>DAHZDR010000350.1 GCA_027403435.1 Deltaproteobacteria bacterium | reverse complement strand
ATAGGCCGCGTCATGGTCCGGGACGCCGTACAGGCCGGCCCCGCGCGAGACGCAATCGAAGTACAGTCCGAACGCGGGCGGCGCGCCGGCGACGGCCGCGCCCAGGCGTTCGAGTTCCGCCTTGAGCTCTGCGCGCGAGCGCTCGCCGTCGCGCAGGGCGAAGCCGATCATTTCGCCGACCCGCGGGCGATGGGCGATCGCGATTGCGCCGTGCTGGGGGCTGACGCCGACGACGTTGCGGACGACGAAGCCGTTGCGTTCCAGCCGTTCGGCCGCCGGATCGAGCGGTAGCGCGGCGAAAACGAAGGCGCGCGCGCGCGGCGGATCGTCGGCGAGCGGACCGGCGGCCTCGGCGAAAACGTCCCAGGCGCGGCGGCCGTCGAGCTCCAACACGACATTGTCGCGCGCGGCGGTCACGCGATGGAGCCGGCCGAGCGGCGCGCAGGCGTTGGCGGCGCCGATCGTCACTGCAAAATTGCCGCTGAGCAGCATCCCGGCGACCGCGTTGGAGCTGACCACGTCGCCGCAGAACTGGAAGGTTTCGCCGGCCGCGCCGTCTTCGGTGGCGCCGCCGCCGACGATCGCGACGCCGGGCAGTTCGCGCGCCAGCGCGGCCAGGAACGGTTCGGCTTCGAGATTGTAACTGTCGGGGAACAGGCACAGGAGATTGTCCGGTCCCAGATGCGGCCGCGCGGCGGCGGCGAGTTCGGCGGCGAGTGCATCGGCGCGGCCGCGCGCCGGAGCCGCGAACAGCCGCTTCGCCGTGAGCTCGCCGTCGCCGAAAACCATCACGGCGAGCGAGCGTCCCGATTCGCATTCGCGGCCGTTGGCGATCGTTCCCAGCGCGCCGCAGCCCGCGACTTCGCGCGTGCCCGCGGCGTCCGCCACCGCCCGCAGAATCATCGGAAAGGCGCCGCCGTAGGCGCTCGAAACGAAGCAGAGGGCTCCCGCGGCGGCGCGCAAGCCCGCTTGCGCGAGCGCGGCGGCGGCCGCTTCGAGCGCGGCCGTGCGTGGATTGGCGGCGTTGGAAGACCCGACTCCGGCGCGAATCATCGGCGTGGCCCCTTCGATGGCCGCGCGCGACCGCCGGCCAGTTCCAGCAGCGCGACCATCCGCCGGATGCCCGCGCCGAGCTCCTTCACCGGGATCCGTTCGTTGACGCCGTGCACGCCGCGCATCGCCGCCGGCGGAACTTCGATCGGGATGAAGCCGTAGCAGTCGATGCCCTTTTCGCGGAAATAGTGGCTATCGGTAAAGCCGGCGATCATGGTTGGCACGAGGGTCGCGTCCTCGCGCGCGGCGAGCGCGCCGAGCGCCGTCATCATCCGCGATTTGCGCGGCGACGACACGGCGGGAAAATTCAGCAACACGTCCATCTTGAGTTGGGGATCGCCCAGCGCCTTGCGCACTTCGGCCTGCGCCGTGTCCGGATTGTCGCCCGGCAGCAGGCGGCCGTCAATTTCGGCGTCGGCGGCCGGCGCGATCACGTTGGTTTTGTCGCTGGCCGCGAGCACGGTGGGGATGAAGGTGTCGCGGACCATCGCGTTATGGCGCGCCGCGGCGGTGAACTTGCGCGCGAATTCCGGATCGCGCAGGGCGCGCGCCAGATTGCGATATTGCGCGGGTCCGCCGTCGAGTTGGGCGATCGCGCGGAAATAGTCGCGCACCGGATCGACCAGCCGCAGCGGCGCGCGCCAGCTATCGAGCCGGTCGAGCGCGCGCACCAGCCGGGTGACGGCGGTTTCGCCGGGCGGCACGGCGGCGTGACCGGCCGGGCCGGTCGCGGTCACGCGCAGCCACAGGGGGGTTTTCTCGGCGATCGAAACGGCGAAATAACGCTTGCCATTGGGCCGCCGCTCAATCGCGCCGCCCTCGTTGAGCAGATAGCCGGCGTCGGCGAAAACGCTGGCTTCGTGCGCGACGGTCCAGCCCGCGCCCATCCGGCCGCCCACCTCCTCGTCGCCGGTGGCGATAAACACGATGTCGCGATCGAGCAGGATGCCGGCGCGCTTGATCGCCAGCATCGCCATCAGCTCGATCACGCCCGGGCCCTTGTCGTCGAGCGCGCCGCGGCCCCAAATTTCGCCGTTTTTGATTTGTGCGGAGAACGGCGGAACCCGCCATTCTTTGGCGTTCGCCGGCACCACGTCCATATGGCTCAGCAGCACGATCGATTTGGTATGGCGGCCGATTCCGTGCAGGCGCGCCGCAATCACGCCGCGGCCGGGCGCCGGTTCCCATACGGTGGCCGGCACGCCGTCGGCGAGAAATTTATCCTTGAGCATCCGCGCCGCCGCCAGTTCGTCGCCGGGCGGATTGGTGGTGTCGATACGAAGATAATTTTGCAGCAGCGCCGTCGCTTCGCGGGTGAGCGCGTCGTAATCGATCGGCTTTGGCGCGGGCGCCGGTTCGACCAGCCGCTGGCGTCCGATATGCCGCGCCGCGGCGGCGGCCGGACGCGCGGCGCCGGCAATTATCGCCGCGGCGAAAGCCCCGGCGGCGAGCGCGCGCGCGGCGCGCGGCGCAAGCGCTTTTAGAGTAAGCGATGTTATTGGCGGCGTCATGCTTGATGGCGTCATGCGACGTTCGGCGTGGCCGGGCTCGGGCGGCGCGGGCGAATCGCGCCAGGTTAACGCTCGCCGTAGTTGAGAATCTCCACCACGGTTTGCAGGAACGCCGCCGCCGGCGCGCCGTCGATCGCGCGATGGTCGAAGGTCAGGCTGAGCGTCAACATTGAGCGCCGCGTAATTTCGCCGCGCCATAGCGCGGGCTTTTCGACGATCCTGCCGACGCCCAGAATGCCGGTTTCGCCGGGGTTGAGAATCGGCGTGAAGGCGTCGATTCCATAGGCCCCCAGATTGGTGACGGTAAACGTGCCGCCGCTCACCTCCTCGAGCCTGAGCCGGCCGGCGCGCGCGCGTTCGCCCAGCTCCCGCGTGACGGCGGCGATTTCGCGCAGAGTCAGCCGGTGCGCGCCCGCGATCACCGGCACGATCAGGCCGTCTTCCAGCGCCACGGCGAGGCCAACGTTGATTTCGTCGCGGCGCAGGATCGCGTCCTCGCCGAAGCGCGCGTTCATCCGCGGGGCGCGCGTCAGGGCGCGCGCGACCGCGTGGATAATCAGGTCGGTGTAGGTGAAATCGAATTGCGGCTTGAGGCGCTCGCGCAATTCGACCGCCGCGCTCACGTCGGCTTCGGTGGTAATCGTGAGCTGGGCGGAATCGCGCAGGCTCGCCTGCATCCGCCGGGCGATCGTGCGGCGCGTCGCGGTGAGTGGGACGGCGCCAACCGTCGGCTTGGCGGCGGCGGATAACGCCGGCGTCACGGCGGCGCTGGCCGCCGCCGCGGCGCGGGCGGGCGGCGCCGTTTCTTGGGCGGCGCGCTCCACGTCCTCGCGCGTCACTCGTCCGCCGGGGCCGCTGCCCGCGACCTGGTCGAGATTCACGCCAAGTTCGGCGGCGCGTTTGCGCGCGATCGGCGTAATCGCGCGGCGTCCGCCCGCCGCTTCCGCCGTATCCGCGCC
>DAHZDR010000348.1 GCA_027403435.1 Deltaproteobacteria bacterium | reverse complement strand
GCGACGCCCGGCCAAAACAGGTCGATGTAGCCATACTCGCCGGAGATTTTCTTTACCGGTTCTTCAAAGCTGGCCACGACGCGGCGGCGGATGCCGAACACATTGAAAAACTCGTTCCAAAAGGTTTGTTTCTCCGCGCTTTCCCGCTTGGTCCCGGTCCATTCATTGGAAAATGCGATTGCGCGATGGCGGATTTCGTTCCAGGAAAGCGGCATTGGCGGATAATAGCAAAATCTCGCCGCGGATTGATTGTGGGAATCCACAGCCGGGCGTCCAGCGGATTAGGCTCCCGGCCGGCGGATGGAGATAGACTGGGTGCGCGGGCGTGATATGCTGCGCGCGATGTTTTTCGGACCATTTCTCGCGCTTTACGGAATTCTGTTTTTCCTCCTGCTGGGATTTCTTTTCGTCCTGCTGGAAATCGGCGTAATCCATTACGCCTTCCAGATGGTCGGGTTGCCGCCGGAGCTGGCTTTTCTGGCGCTGTTCGCAAGCCTGATCGGCAGCTACATCAATATTCCGATTCGGCGGATTGCGGGCAGTCCGGTCCATCCGGTGGCGATCGTGAACAGTTTTGGCGTGCGCTACCGGGTGCCGACGCGGTACGCGGGCGTGGGCACGACGCTCGCGGTAAACGTGGGCGGCGCGATCGTGCCGGTTTTGATTTCGCTGTATGTGCTGGCGCGGCAGCCGGAGGCGATTTTGCCGGCGTTGTTCGGCGCGGCGATCGTCGCGCTGGTGGTGAATCGGTTCGCCCGCCCGGTGCCGGGACTGGGAATCGCGACGCCGATGCTGATTCCGCCGATCGTGGCGGCGCTGGTCGCGATCCTGTTCACGGATATTTTCCGCGTCGGCGCGCACGTCGATGCGGTGGCGTACGTGAGCGGGGTAGTCGGCACGCTGGTGGGCGCGGACCTGGCGAATCTGAACAAGCTGGGAAATCTGGGCGCGCCGGTGGCGTCGATTGGCGGGGCGGGCACTTTCGACGGCGTTTTCCTGACCGGCATCGTCGCGGCGCTGCTGGCGTAAGGGCGTGGGCGGGCTCAGGCGTAACGCGCCATGATCGGAATGATTTCATGCTGGGGCGGCGCGGCGCTGATTTCGGCGCGGCCATTTTCGATCGTCATGTCGAGCTCGCTGCGGATGCCGAAGCGGCCGGGGAGATAGACGCCCGGTTCGACCGAGAAGCAGGTGCCCTCGATCAGGCGGCGATGGTCGCGGGTTTCGAGCGAGTCGAGATTGGCGCCGGCGCCGTGGACTTCGCGGCCGATCGAATGGCCGGTGCGATGGACGAAGGCGTCGCCGTAACCGGCGGCCTCGATCACGGCGCGGGCGGCGCGGTCGGCCTCGGCGCCGCTGACCGGCGCTCCGGCGCCGACGCGCAGCTGGATTAGCGCCACGGCGGCGTTGCGCGCGGCGGCGACGACGCGGAAAACGCGCGCATGTTCGTCGTCGGCGCGATCGCCGACCACGCCCATCCAGGTGAGATCGCCGTAAATCGCGTCGTCGTCGAGTTCCTTGGCGAAGAGGTCGAGCAGCACGAGGTCGCCGAAGCGAATGGGGGTGTCGCGTTCCTCGGCGGGCGCGTAATGCGGATTGGCGGCGTTGGCGTTGATCGCGACGATCGGCGGCTCGTCGGTGCGCATACGATGGGCGGCGATCCGGCCGAGGACGAACTTCTGAATCGTGAATTCGGTGCAGGCCATCCGGTGGCGGACGCGGCGAGCGATTTCGGCGAAGGTTTCGTTGACGATTACGCGCAAGCCCGCGGCGGCCCGGCGATGGCCGGCGAGTTGTGGCGCGGTGAGCGCCGCCTCGAAGCGTTGAATCAGGTCGGCGGCGGTGACGATTTCGACTCCAGTCGCGCGCACCAGTTCGAGCGTTCCGGCGTCCACGCGGGAGACGTGGGGAATCGCGCAATCGGGCGAATAGTTCATCGCGATTACGCGCGCCGCGCCCAGCGCGGCGGCAAGCGCCGCCGTCAGCTCTTCGACGGAGCGATAGACGATGCGCCGGGCGGCGGGCGGGGCGTCGAGCCGCTGGGCTTCGACGGCCGAGACGATGGCGCAGGGCTCGCCTTCAGCCGGAATGAAGTAAAACCATCGGCGCGTGGTGATGCCGCGTTCCGGGAGTCCCAGGATGCGGTAGGCGAGAGGGTCGCTCAGACGGAAGTCATAGAACAGCCAGCCGTCGAGGCCGGACTCGCGCAGGGCCGCGGCGATTTGTTCGATTCGCGTCATCGGCGGCATCAGTTCCGCGGCCGGAGGGTCAGGCCGGATTGGCGGGCGGGGGCGCGAATCGCTCGCCCCATGCGTGGACGCGCTCGACGTCGATGCGGACCATCGGATTGTTGGCGAAGCTCAGCGCCATCGCGCGGTATTGCGGATATTTGTCGCGCAGATGGCGCAGCGCCAGCAGGTATTCGTTGGCGTCCTCGACGACGCGCGCGGCGCCATGCGCCAGCACGTAAGCGAGATAGGACCATTCCTCCTCGTAATGATCGATGATGAGGGCGACGCGCGGATTGGCGGCGATATTGCGCATGCGCTTGAGTTCCAGGCCGTCGCGCCGCTTGGGCTTCCGATCGATCACGAAATAGAAATGGACGGAGCCGTCGAACCAGAAGCAGAGCGGCACGTTATGGGGATTGCCGGCGGCGTCGGCCGTCGCCAGATGGGCGACGCGGGCGAGTTTCAGAAACTCGGCGACGCGTTTATCAAACAGAGGCTCAAGCGCTGATTCCGCCATCGCGCAACTCCGGCGCGCGGGGTGGAATTAGCGGCCGCGCGCCATGTTCAGGATGTCGCGCGCGGGCCGCTTACTCAAGTGGGCCGCGCGCGCGAGGCTCAGCGTTCCTCGCCGAGCAGGAAGATCGAAAAAGCGAGGAGGGCGAAAATCGCGTTGGGCGTCCACGCCGCCGCCCAGGCCGGAAGCGTGCCGGATTGGCCGAGCGACGAGGTCAGGCCGAGCGCCAGCCAATAGACGAAGCCGATGGCGATGGCGAGTCCGAAGCTGCGGCCGAGGCTCAGGCTGCGCGGCATCGGATCGAGGCTGAGCGCCATCCCGAGCGCGACCATGATCAGGCACGACAACGGCATCGCGAACTTCAAATCGCGGTCAACGATATAGCCGCCGGGGTCGAGGCCCTTGCTGCGCAGGTCGGCGATATAGCGGTCGAGCGCGCGCAGGCTGAATTCCTCCGGGTCGAGCATCACGATGCTGAGGTCGGCGGGTTTGACCGACTCGGCGAAGCGGAAATTGCGCACGTCGCTGGAAACGCGCCCGGTTTGGTCGAGCGTATATTGGGTGGCGTCGTCGGCGGTCCACGAGGAACCGTTCCAATGCGCCTGGGATGCGCGAACGATTGAATGGAGCGAGAAATCGTCGCCAAGCCGATAAAGGATGACATTGCGCATCGTGCGCAGGCGCGGATCATAGGAGTCGGCGGAAAGAAAGCCGTTGCGCACGCGGACCCAGGTGCGCTGGGCGAAAAAAATGCCGCGAACCTGGCGTTTTTTGAGCGTCACCTCATAAAGATAGCGCGCCTCGCGCATCGCTTGCGGCACCACCGTTTCGCTGAGCGCGAAGTTGAAAAGGGAAATTCCGGCCGCGACCACGAGCACCGGTATCGCCATCTCCAGCCGGCTGATGCCGAGTTGTTGGCAGGCCAGCACCTCACCCGAACGATTGAGCAGGGCGAAGCCAAACAGGACGCCGGCGAGACATGCGACCGGCAGCAGTTGCGAAACGATCAGCGGCACCTTGAGCGCGAAATATTCGAGACCGATTAGGCCGAAGCCGCCGTAGCGAATCAGATCCTTGAACCGGTCGAAGACGTCGCCGATCAGATAGGCGACGGTGAACGCGCCCAGGCATACGAGAAACGGGCCGAAGAACTGGAGCGCCAGGAAGCGATCCATGGTCGGCGACAGCCGTTGGCGGCCGTTCATGCCGCCTCCCGCCAATGGCCCAGGCGTTCGAACCACTCCCACAAAATATCGGTCGGGCCGCGTCCCTGGTCGCCGCGATCGGCCGCGCTGCGCAGAAACAGAATCAGCGCCAGCGCCGTGAAGATGATATCCGGAATGCTCATCGCGGCGTAGGCGTTAACCTGTCCGCGCTGGGCCAGCGCTTCGCCCGCGCGCATCAGCGAGTAGTACGCGAAGAACAGCGCGATCGCGACGCCGAACCGTTCGCCCTGGCCGCCGCGCGCCGGCTTGAGGCCGAGCGGCATGCCGATCGCGGCGAACAGAATCGTGGTC
>DAHZDR010000300.1 GCA_027403435.1 Deltaproteobacteria bacterium | reverse complement strand
CGCCGGCTTGCGCGCGGTCGAGATATTGACCACGGCCGGGGACAGCCGCGCGGCCAGCGCGACGAAATCCGGCAACGAACCCGCCGGACGGACGGTATCGCCGCGCAAATCCGTCCATAACGGCGGCTGCGCCGCGGCGGGAGCGGCGACGAGCGCGACCACGGCGATCATGGCGAGCGCGGCGAGCGCGCCGGCAATCCTGACGCCGCCCGCCTGACGCGCCGCGGGCGACCGTCTCAACCCGCCGCCGTGCATTGCCTCAGCGCGAAACGAGTCGCGTCCGTTCAACGTATTTCATGCGCAACTCGAACAAAATCGTCTCGATCAGTTGCGCTTCCTCGCGATCGAGGTTGCCCTGCGTTTTGCGCTGCAACATGCCGAGAATGTCGATCAACTGCTGCGCGGCGGGCAAATCCGGCGCCGCCTGTCCGGTTTCCGGATCGGCGAGATCCCCGAGCAGCATCAGCGCCTGGGTCGAAAGGCCGACCAGAAAGGCGCCGAAAGTCATCTCGGGCTCGGGTCCGGATGCGTTGGGAACGGCTTTGGCGGACGCCGCCGAACCCGCCGCGTCCCGGCGCGGAGCTTCGGCCGCTTCAGCGCCGTGGCTGGCGGCTTGCGGCGCGCTCGGGCCGGCCGTGGGCGCGTCATCGCGAAATTCGGACTTAACCTCGCCTGCGGAGGAAAAGCGCCGGCGATCCTCGACCTTGAAACCGCGGGATTTCTCTTCTTCTTCGCGTCCCATCGGCGTCACTCCGAATGAGCCATCTGTTCGAGCCGCCGAATTCGTTCCTCGATCGGCGGATGGGTCGAAAACATGCGCTGGATCCCCGCGGCGTTGAGCGGGTTGACGATAAACAGATGGGCGGTGCTGGGCGTCGCATCCGTCATCGGCATCCGCTCGTTCGCCGTCTCGAGTTTGCGCAGCGCGTTGGCCAGCAACAGCGGATTATGGGTCAGGCGCGCGCCGCTGGCGTCGGCCTGATATTCGCGGGTGCGCGAAATCGCCAACTGAATCAGCATCGCGGCGAACGGCGCCACGATCGCCATGAACAGCAGCCCGAACAGCCCCCCGCGCTCGTCTTCGTCGCGCCCGCCGAAACCGCCGAAGATCGCGCCCCAGCGCGCGATCGAACCGACAAACATCACCACCCCGGCGAGCGTCGCGGCGACCGAGCTCACCAGGATATCGCGGTTGATGACGTGCGACAGTTCATGGCCGATTACGCCCTTGAGTTCGTCGCGCGAGCAAATCCGCATGATCCCGCGCGTTACCGCGACGGCGGCATGCTTCGGATTGCGGCCGGTGGCGAAAGCGTTGGGGGTGTCGCTGTCGATCAAATACAGCTTCGGCATCGGGATGCGCGCGGCCTCGGCCAATTCGCTCACGATCGAGTGCAATTCAGGAGCGTTCGACTGATCGAGCGGCTGGGCGCCGTAGGCCCGCAGCACCATCTTGTCCGAAAACCAATAGCTGAAGAAATTCATCCCAATCGCAAAGATAAACGCGATTGCGAGACCGCCGCGTCCGCCCAGCAAGCCGCCGATCAGCATGATCAGTCCGGTGAGCATCGCGAGCAGCATGGTGGTTTTGAAAAAGCTCGACATAGTTTTCGTTTCGGCCGGCGTCGAAGGGAGATCGTCAAATCAACCGCGCTTGAATTTCACTCCGAACGCCCTGAACCGCCTTTCTTCGTCTGTCGCGTCCTAATCGATCAACGTGTCCGATCGCGCGGATATTCATGCTTGATTCTAACCATCCGCCGCGCGCATGGAACTGTGCCCGGCGATCGTCTCAAGCAGCCGATCCATCACCTCGGCAACCGTGGTCATAGCTAACGGCACGCGCCGGATAATCGCAACTGGCCCTTGCGGACGCCATCTGGCGGGATCGGTAGGGCCGAAGATGGCGACGCCGGGGGCGCCAGCGGCGGCGGCCAGATGGGCGACGCCGGAGTCATTGCCGACGAAGCCAGCCGCTTTATGCGCAATTGCGGCGACTTCAGCTAATTCAAGATTAGCCAAAATTGGCAGGCGGCGGGCGGCAAAAACCGCTTCGAGCGTGGTTTCGGCCGGCCCCAGAATAACCAGCGGACGCAAGGGCGGCGCGATCCGCTCGGCCAGCGCGACGAAATTCTCCGCCGGCCAATTCTTCTCCCGACCGCCGCTGCCAGGCAAAATCACGACGTATTCGCCGTCCGCCAGACCGACCGACGCGAGCCGGGCCGTGGCCGCCGCAAAATCCTCGGGATACAGATCGAGCGCGGCGTGTGCGGGCGTGGCGGGCGGCGCGCCCACCGCGTCGAGATAGCGCCGCGCGCTATGCCCGGGACCTGCGGGACGAAACGGATGGAAGCTCGCGCGCATTCCGGTCACCGCGGTCAAAGCCGCGCGGAAATCGGGGTCGGCGCTGGCGAAAAACGTGTGCACTTGCGCGAAACCGCCGAAAAACGCGTACGCGGCGGGCGAAATTCGCCCAGCGGCGGCGAACAACTGGCCGACTTCGCGGCGATCGAGCGAATGGCCGTGGACGAAGCCCAGCCGGCCGATCGCGAAGCGCGCCAGTTCCGCCCGGGCCATCAACTCGGCCGCCAAGCCGGGCGTCCGCGCCATCAGCCAGCGCATCGCGGGCGCGGCGCAGATCAGATCGCCGAGCGCGCCCGGGAAGATAATCAACAGCCGCGGCGCTGTGGATCCGCGATCGTCCATTCTTTCAAGCATACCATCCCGCCCGCGGCGCCGGCGTCCGCCTGTCGCCAAAACGGATGGAAACCCGCTAGAATCCGGACCATGCCGATAAGCGTGGCGCGATCGCCGCTGGAACTCGTGGGACATACGCCGGTGGTGCGGCTCAACCGGCTGCCGGGCCGTGACGACGCGGAAATCTGGGCCAAGCTGGAAAACTATAACCCCGGCGGCAGCGTCAAGGACCGCATCTGCCTGGCGATGGTCGAGCGGGCGGAGCGCGACGGCCGGATCAAGCCGGGCGACACGATCGTCGAGCCGACTTCCGGCAACACCGGAATCGGTCTGGCGCTGGTCTGCGCGGTAAAGGGCTATCGGCTGATTCTGACCATGCCCGACACGATGTCCGAAGAGCGGCGTTCGCTGCTGGCGGCCTATGGAGCGCAACTGGTGCTGACGCCGGACACGCGCGGGATGCACGGGGCGATCGCCAAGGCCGAGGAGCTGGCGCGCGCCAACCCCGCCTATTTCATGCCGCAGCAATTCAGCAATCCGGCGAATCCGGAGGTGCATTACGCGAGCACCGGGCCGGAATTGATCGAGCAGCTTGAACGGATCGACGCTTTCGTCGCCGGCGTCGGCACCGGCGGCACGATCAGCGGCGCCGGACGTTATCTGCGCGAGCATCTGAAAAATCAACCACTGATCGTCGCGGTCGAGCCGAAGAATTCGCCCGTGCTGGAAGGCGGCGAGCCCGGTTTCCACAAAATTCAGGGAATCGGCGCGGGTTTCGTTCCGGCCACGCTCGACACCAAGATTTACGACGAGGTGATCGCCGTGAGCGACGAGGACGCGACGCTCTATACGCGCCGGCTCGCGCGCGAAGAGGGTCTGCTGGTCGGCATTTCGTCGGGCGCCAACTGCTGCGCCGCGCTCCAGATCGCCAAACGGCTGGGCAAGGGCAAAGTGGTGGTCGCGATTTTTTGCGACACCGGCGAACGCTACCTCACGACCGACCTGTTTCAGGCC
>DAHZDR010000345.1 GCA_027403435.1 Deltaproteobacteria bacterium | reverse complement strand
ACTTCGGCAAGCGGATCGTACCGCGTCCGGACGATTTTCGGTAGCGTAAAGCGACCGCGCCGGCCGCTGGCGAAACCGCCCGCGCTTAAGCCGCCGGCGCCCTCGGCCACTCCCCCTCCGCCACGGCGATCGTATTCCCTTCCGACCGCCAATGACGGCGTCAAGTGGAATCAGAAATTGATCCGAATGGGCGCACTCAGAACTGCTCTACGGGATTGCCTGCAATTGGAACGAACAAGCAGGAATTTACCGGACATCTTCCCGCGGCGGGAGAATTGTTCCATAGCGTTTTGTAGAGCGGGATATCGGGAAGTGCGATGCTATACTTCGCTTGCTGGTCCTGCCGATTATTGACGATTTGCCCTAAAGCCCCGTTGAAATTTAGGCGGTTGTTAGGTTTATCTCCGCGATGGTCCCCTTTCGCCTCGATAAACCAACGTTGACCGCTTTTTTCCGCTTCAATGTCGAGGCCTCGCGCCCGATAATTGGCGTGTATTACGTTCCAGCCTTGACTGCGCAACCACGCAGCGACGCTTTGAACTACTTCTGCTTCCGTCATTTTCAACCCTCATTGATTGGCTCGCACTGGCGCGTCAATTCACGCTGTCTTTGGAGACGTAGCCGATCAATCCCTTGCTGGCGCCGTCGAGCACCTCGATTTGGCAGCCCTCAAGGTCGCAATGGCCGATTTTGACCGGCGTCCCATTATCGACCCGTTTGGTCACGATACTCGCGCCCATCCCGCCGATCAGGCCGGACGGTCCGCCCTGGCTCTGCATCGATTTGAGCTGGTCGAACGAGGACTTGTCGGGATAGACGGCGACGGTGGTTTTGCCGCCATGCGCGATCAGCTTGTGGCCGCATCCGGCGAGCGCCAGCACGGCCAGAGTCAGCATGGCGGGAGCAATCAGTTTGGCTGGTTTCACGATGGGCTATTCTCCACGCTAAGTCGCGCTCGCGGTGATGGCGGACGTGAGCCTTGCCGCGGTAGATCTCGGTTCCGACTGGCCATTGCGCGCCGAAGCTCGTCATGGGCCGTTCGGAGCGGCGTTCCGGGACGGTCCAAATTGCCGCCGCCCGCGTCGCATGATACTTTGTCAAACTCATCCGGGAAATGCCCGGAAGCCAGTCCAATGCGCATCGGAATCATCTCCGACACCCACATTCCCGAAGCGTGCGAGCATCTGCCGCCGCCGGTGTTCGACGCTTTGGCTGGCGTTGACATGGTAATGCATGCGGGAGACGTATATGTCAATCGCGTGCTCGACGAACTCGAACGGATTGCGCCGGTGGTCGCGGCGATCGGCAATGGCGACGAAGGCCTTGACGGCCATCGCTATCGCCTGGAACCGGACGAACGGGCGCGCGTCGCGCATCTGTTCGAAATCGGCGGCGTGCGAATCGGGCTGGCCCATGCCCTGCCGACGCCGGACGAAACGTCGCAGGCGGTGTTCGAGGCGGCGATGGATCGTCATTTCGGCGGCCCGGTGGACGTGCTGGTGATGGGCCACAGCCATCTCGAAGGGGTAATCCGCTATGGCGCCACGCTGGTGGTGAATCCGGGCAGCGCGACGTTGCCGGGGAATCTGGTGGACGTGCCGGGCACGGTGGCGATTCTGGAAATCGGCGCGGACGGCGCGGTCGCGGCCGAAATAATCAGGCTGGATCGAGTTTAGCGGCGCGGCCAGCCGAACGGCGCGCACGCTTTCAGGAGGAAGATTTTTGTCCGCGGAAAACGCTCCTCAAGCCGAGGCCGCATCGCGGCGCGCGGTCACGATGGAGAAAATCGTCAACCTGTGCAAGCGGCGCGGGATCGTCTTTCCGGCCAGCGATATTTACGGCGGCCTGGGATCGACCTTCGACTACGGGCCGCTCGGCGTCGAGCTCAAGCGCAACGTCAAGGAGGCGTGGTGGCGCGACATGGTGCGGCGGCGGATCGACGTGATCGGCCTCGACAGCGCCATTTTGCAGCATCCGCGCACCTGGGAAGCCTCGGGCCATCTGCAAAATTTCACCGATCCGCTGGTTGACTGCAAGAGTTGCAAACAGCGTTTCCGCGCCGACCATCTGAGCGGCGACGGCTGTCCGGCCTGTGGCGGCGAACTGACCGCGGCGCGCCAGTTCAACCTGATGTTCAAGACCTTCATGGGGCCGGTCGAAGACACCGCCAGCACGATCTATCTGCGGCCGGAGACGGCGCAGGGCATCTTTGCGAATTTCGCCAATCTGGTCGATACGCAGCGGCTGAAACTGCCGTTCGGCGTGGCGCAGACCGGAAAATCCTTTCGCAACGAAATCACGCCGGGAAATTTCATCTTCCGCACCCGCGAGTTCGAGCAGATGGAGATGGAATTCTTCGTCAAGCCCGACCCGGCGGAAGAACAGAACTGGTTCGATTACTGGGTTAACGAGCGTTTCAACTGGTACGTAAAATACGGCGTCAAGGCCGGCCATCTGCGGCTGCGCCCGCACGACCAGGATGAACTTTCGCACTATTCGCGCGGCACCACCGACGTGGAATTTCTGTATCCCTTCGGCTGGGGCGAGCTGGAAGGAATCGCGCGGCGCGGCAGTTTCGACCTCGACCAGCACGCCAAATACAGCGGCAAGGATCTGACCTATTTTGACGAAGAGGCCAAGAGCCGCTATCGGCCGTGGGTAATTGAGCCGGCGGCGGGCGTGGATCGGGCGATGCTGGCGTTTCTGCTCGACGCTTACGACGAGGACGTGGTCGAGGGCGAGACGCGGATCGTGCTGCGGCTGGATCCGCGGTTGGCGCCGCTCAAGGCCGCCGTCTATCCGCTGCTGCGCAAGGGCGGACAGCCGGAAAAGGCGCAGGCGGTGCGGGCGCAGCTGGCGGCGCATTTCATGACGGCTTACGATCAGGCGGGATCGATCGGACGGCGCTATCGGCGCCAGGACGAAGTGGGCACGCCGTTCGGCGTGACGATCGACCATCAGACGATGGAAGACGACACCGTGACGCTGCGCGATCGGGACACCACGAAGCAGGAGCGGGTGGCGATCGGCCGGCTGGCGGAGACGCTGACGGAGCGGATCGGATAGCGTCGCCAGCAACGGCCGGAAAGCGCGGCGGGCGGCGAATTTTTTAACCGGCAAGCACTGACACTGGAGATTGAACTGCGATGGCTCGGGTTCATCCGGAGATTTATTTTTTTGGCGCGGGCGTAACCGAAGGGCGCGCGAACATGCGCGATCTGCTGGGCGGAAAAGGCGCGAATCTGGCCGAGATGGCGTCGCTGAAGCTGCCGGTTCCGCCGGGTTTCACGATTTCGACGCGGGTCTGCAACCACTTTTACGAACATCAGGGCAAGTATCCGAAGGGACTCACGCAGGGCGTGGCCAAAAGCGTCGCGCGGATTGAGCGGGCGCTCGGCCGCAAGTTCGGCGACGCGAAAAATCCGCTGCTGGTTTCGGTGCGCTCGGGCGCGCGGGTCTCGATGCCGGGAATGATGGACACCGTCCTCAATCTTGGACTGACCGACGCGACCGTCGCGGGGCTGGAGGCGGCCAGCGGCAATCCGCGCTTCGCCTGGGATTCCTACCGGCGCTTCTGCCAGATGTACGGCGACGTGGTGCTGAAGCTCAAGCCGGAGGACAAGAACGATCGCGACCCGTTCGAAGAGATCATCGAACGCAAGAAGGCGGCGCGCGGCGTGCGCGAAGACGTCGAGCTGGAGGTGGGCGATCTTAAAGAGCTGGTGGACGAATTCCGCGCGCTGATCCGGCGCAAGGTCGGACGCGACCTGCCGCAGGATCCGCACGAACAGTTATGGGAGGCGATCGGCGCGGTCTTCGGTTCATGGAACAACGATCGCGCGGTGACCTATCGCAAAATCAACGGCATCCCCGGCGATTGGGGCACGGCGGTGACCGTGCAAGCGATGGTCTTCGGCAATCTGGGCGCGGACTGCGCGACGGGCGTGGCCTTCACGCGCGATCCTTCGACCGGAGCCAAGGGCATCTATGGCGAATTTCTGCCCAACGCGCAGGGCGAGGACGTGGTCGCGGGCGTTCGCACGCCCCGGCAAATAAGCCTGGCGGCGGGGCGGCAATGGGCCGAGCGCAACGGCGTGAACGAAACGGAACGGGCGGCGCGTCACGCGACGCTCGAAGAGAGCTTCGCCAAGGTTTACAAAGAACTGCTCAAAATTTCGGCGCGGCTGGAAAAGCATTTCCGCGACATGCAGGACATGGAGTTCACGATCGAACGCGAACGCCTGTTCATGCTGCAAACGCGCAACGGCAAGCGCACGGCGGCGGCGGCGGTGCGGGTCGCGGTCGAGATGGCCGAGGAACGGCTGATCGATCGGCGCGCGGCGCTGATGCGGGTGGAACCGGCGCAACTCGAACAACTGTTGCATCCGCGGCTCGATCCGCGGGCGGCCAAAGACGTAATCGCGCGCGGACTGCCGGCCTCGCCCGGCGCGGTCGCGGGCGAAGTCGTGTTTTCGGCCGACGAGGCGGTCGTGGTGAGTCAGGCCGGCCGGCCGGTGATTCTGGTGCGAATCGAAACTTCGCCCGAGGATATCCACGGGATGCAGGTGGCGGAGGGCATCCTGACCGCGCGCGGCGGAATGACCAGCCACGCCGCCGTGGTCGCGCGCGGGATGGGCAAATGCTGCGTGGCCGGATGCGGCGCGCTGGAGATCGATTACGCGGCGGGCGCGCTCAAGGTCGGCGATCGGATAATCCGGCGCGGCGAATATCTGACGCTCGACGGTTCGGCCGGCGAAGTGATCGCGGGCCGCGTGCCGACGGCGCCGCCGCAATTGTCGGATCATTTCCAGCGCTTCATGAAATGGGCCGACCAGGAGCGGCGATTGGGCGTGCGCGCCAACGCCGACACGCCCGGCGACGCCAGGACCGCGAACGAGTACGGCGCCGAGGGAATCGGACTCTGCCGCACCGAGCATATGTTCTTCGGCCCCGGCCGAATCGAAGCGGTGCGCGAGATGATTCTGGCGGAGGACGCCGGGCAGCGGGCGCGCGCGCTGGAGAAGATCGCGCCGATGCAGCGCGCGGACTTTATCGAGATTCTGCGCGAGATGGCGGGCAAGCCGGTGACGATTCGCCTGCTGGATCCGCCGCTGCATGAATTCCTGCCGCATACGGACGAGGAGCTGCGCAAGCTCGCGGCGGAGATGGGGACCGATCCGGAGCGGTTGCGCAAGGTTCGCGACAATCTGCGCGAGTTCAATCCGATGCTCGGCCATCGCGGCTCACGCCTTGGCGTCAGCTATCCGGAAATCTACCGGGCGCAGGCGCGCGCGATTCTGGAAGCGACGCTGGAGTTGAAGCGCGAAAAAGTCAACGTGATTCCGGAGATCATGCTGCCGCTGATTGGCGAACGGCGCGAATTCGATTTGCTGGCCGGCGAAATCCGGGCGGTGGCGCGCGAACTCGGCGGCTCCGGTAAAAACCGGCTGACGTTCCAGATCGGCACGATGATCGAGGTGCCGCGCGCCTGTATCGAAGCCGGGGAAATTGGCGCCGTGGCGGATTTCTTCTCCTTCGGCACCAACGACCTGACGCAGATGACCTATGGGCTGTCGCGCGACGATTCGGTGAAGTTTCTCGACGCTTATCTGGAGCGGGGAATTTATCGCAAGGATCCGTTCCAGGAGCTGGACGCGAGCGGCGTCGGCGGCCTGATGGAGATCGCGATCGAGCGCGGGCGCAAGGCTAACCGCAAGCTCAAGATCGGCATCTGCGGCGAGCACGGCGGCGATCCGGCCAGCGTCAAGCTGTGCCATCGCCTGGGCCTGGACTACGTTTCGTGTTCGCCGTTCCGCTTGCCGGTGGCGCGGCTGGCGGCGGCGCAGGCGGCGATCGAAGCGCGCCAGGCCAGGCGCGAATTCAAGGACGTGTAGCGATCGCGCGGGGGCGCGCTAGCCGAGATAGTCATCGACGACGATCGCGGGCACGTCGATGGTATGGACCTGATTGTTGCGCAGCACGCGCAATTGCACGGACTCCCCGGGGCGATGGCGGTTAATCGCCTCATAGAGGGCCTTGCGCTCGCGGATTTCCGCGCCGTCGGCGGCGAGCACGAGGTCGCCCTGGCGCAGGCCGGCCTTTTCGCCCGGACTCCCGGGCATCACGCCCGCGATCACCACATGTTCGCGCAGCGTATAGGAAAGCAGGCCCAGCCATAGCCGCGGCGGCGTGCTGACGCGGCGGCCGTGGCGCACAAGTTCGTCGCGCCCGGCGAGGAAACATTCGCCGGGGATGCCGAGGATCGGACGAATCAGGTCGGCGAAATTCAGGTAGCTGACGGCGATCAACTGGCCGCGCGGATTGCAGATCGGTCCGCCGCTCAGGCCGATATTCAGCGCGGAAGCGGTAACGCATACGCAGCGTTCGAGCACGAACTCCCAGGCCGCGTCGAAGGGTCCGAGGTAGGTGATAATGCCGGTGTCGCCGCAGCGTTTTTCGCCGCCGAGGCTGGAGACCATAAAGATCTCGTCGCCGAGCGCGCAGGTTTGCGAAGACGCCACTTCCAGATGCGGCAACGCGCTCCCGTCGATTTTCAGCAGGCCGAGACTGGTGGTGAAGTCGCGCGCGACGACGCGCGCCGCAAGCTGTTCGCCGCTGGCCAGCGTCACGACCGCGTTCTCCGCGCCCATGATCAGGTAATTGACGGTGACGATCAGGCCGTCGGCGCTGACGATCGCGCCGGTGCCGCGGCGGTCGGCGCCGAGGCCGATGGCGACCGAAGGATGCGCGGGCGAAACTTGGCAATGAATTGCGACAGTCGCGCGCGCAACCTTCTGTAACGGCAGGGGATTGGCGTTCACGTTGCGGTTCCGGCGACGCCCGCGCGTCCAGCTTCAAGATAATCATCCGCCATCCCCCGTCAAACGCAAAACCGATCCGCCGGCGCGCTTGACATCGCGGGCGCAACCGGCCTAGCGAAGAAGCATCACGCCGCGCGGGAGGTCCGCCGAACGATGGAATACGATCTGGTTATCCGTAACGGCACGATCGTGGACGGCACGGGCGCGCCCGCCGAACGCGGCGACGTCGCGATCGCGCGGGGACGGATCGCGGCGTGCGGCCGCGTGGACGGCGGCGCGGCGCGCGAAATCGACGCGGCGGGCCTGATCGTCGCGCCCGGCTTCATCGATCCGCACACGCATTACGACGCGCAGATTTGCTGGGATCCGCTCGCGACCTGCTCGTCATGGCACGGCGTGACCACGGTAATCGCCGGCAATTGCGGAGTCGGGATCGCGCCGTGCAAGCCGGACGAACGCGAAATCGCGACGTGGAACCTGGTGCATGTCGAGGCGATTCCACATGACGTGCTGGCGCGCGGGATCACGTGGGACTGGGAGACTTTCCCCGAATATATGCAAGCGGCGGCGCGCCGCGGCCTGGGCATCAACGTCGGTTTTCTGGCGCCGCTTTCGCCGTTCCGGCAGTGGGTAATGGGCGAGGCGGCGATGGAGCGGGCGGCGACGGCGGCGGAAACCGAACGCATCGCCGGCCTGCTCGGCGAGGCGTTCGCGGCGGGCGCCATGGGCTTTTCGCTGACCGTGATGCCGCAGCATCTGGGGTACCAGGCGAAACCGCTCGCCTGCCGGCTGGCGAGCGACGAGGAGTTGCGCGCCTACGCGAAAACGCTCGGCGCGAGCGGCCGCGGCGCGATCGAGATTGCGCTGACGAAGCAGCCCAGCGGCCTTTCCGAACGCGAATACGCCCTGCTGGAGCTGCTTTCGGCAGCGAGCGGACGGCCGGTGACGTGGCTCAATCTGCGCGATCGCGACGACGCGCCGACGGCGTGGTCGGAGACGCTCGAGCGCGCCGAGCCGCTGCTGCGGCGCGGATGCGCGCCGCAAGTCGCGGTGCGGCCGCTGGTGGTCGAATTCAATCTGCGCAATCCGTTCCTGTTCGCCAGCATGAATTCGATCAAGCCGGCCTTCGGCGATAAATCCGCCGAGGCGCAAATGCGGCTGTACGCGGACGCGGGTTTCCGCCGCGCCTTCGCGGAGGAGCTGAAGCGCCGCGCCGTCTTTCATGATTTGTGGGAGCGCACGCAAATCAAGGAAGCGCGCAATCCCGCGCTGCAAGCCTTGCATTGGAAAACAATCGCCGAAGCGGCGCGCGAACGCGGCGCCGAGCCGTTGGACCTGTTCTTCGACCTGGCGATCGAAGACCGGCTCGCGGTCGATTTCATGATTCCGCTGCTCGACACCGACGAAACCCGCGTGGCCATGAAGTTCAGCGATCCGCGCACGATGATCGGAATTTCCGACGGCGGGGCGCACGTCGATATGCTGTGCAACGCCGGCTATCCGACCTACCTGATCGGCAAATACGTGCGCGAACGCAAGGCGCTGGGGCTCGAACACGCAATCAAGCGCATCACTTCCGAGCCGGCCGCGTTTTTCGGAATCGCGGACCGCGGCGCGATTCGGCCGGGAATGGCGGCCGATCTGGCGATTTTCGATTTCGCCACGATCGGATGCGCCGAGCGTCCCGAAACGCGCCACGATCTGCCGGGCGGCGGACGGCGGCTGGTGACCGCGGCGCGCGGCATCCGGTACACGCTGGTTAACGGCGAAATTCTCTTCGCGGACGGCGTGCATAGCGGCGCGACGCCCGGCCGGACGCTGCGGCCCGCCGCCGCTTCCGCGCGGATTTGAACCATCCGGAGATGGCGCTAACAAGGAGCGTAATCGCAATGGCGGAGCAAACAGTCATATCGGCCGATTCCCATATGACCGAACCGGGAGACCTGTGGGTGGAGCGGCTCGATCGGAAGTTCCGCGATCGGGCGCCGCGCGTGATCAGGAACGACAAAAGCGGACCGGCCTATTTGTTCGTCGGTCCGGGAATCCATCCGCTGGCCGTGGCGGCCGCCTTCGCGGCGGGCAAGAGCGGCGCCGAGCTCCGCGAGCATATGAGCCACGGCTACGAAGCGGCGCGGCCCAGCGGATGGGATCCGGTGGAGCGGCTGAAAGATCAGGATCTCGACGGCATCCGCGCCGAAGTTCTCTACTCGACCCTGGGTATCGCCGTGTTCGCGATGCCTGACGTGGAGTTGCAGCTCGCCTGCCTGCGCGCCTACAACGATTGGCTGGCGGAATTCTGCGCGCACGACCCAAAGCGCCTGATTGGAATCGGGCTGTATTCGCTGGCCGCGCTGCCCGACGTCGCCGAAATCGATCGCTGCGCCCGGCTGGGACTCAAAGGCATGATGATTCTCGCCGCGGAGAACAACGAGGTGTCGTACAGCGACGAACGCTTCGATCCGCTCTGGCGGGCGGCGGCCGCGGCCGGCCTGCCGATTTCACTGCACAAGCCGCTGGTTTCCGGGATGCCGCTGACCCCGGCGATGCCGACGATGGCGGACCTGCAAATTCACGTCATCCACGTCGTCGAGCAATGCATCACGCGCCTCGTCTATGGCGGCGTGTTCGAGCGGTTTCCCGAACTGAAGATCGTCAGCGCGGAAAACGACGTCGGCTGGGCGCCAAACTGGATTCACCGCCTCGACCACGTCAATAGCAAGATTCCAAGCGCGCGGCGGCTGCCGCTTCAGCCCAGCGAATATGTGCGGCGCAACGTCTGGGCGACGTTCCAGGACGATCCGCTCGGACCCGCGACGTGGAAATTCTTCGGCGCGGATAATTACATGTGGGCGTCGGACTTCCCGCATGCGGATTCGACCTTTCCGCATTCGCTGAAGGTGATCGCGGAAAATTTCGCCGGCGTGCCGGCGGACGTGACGCGCAAAATAGTCTGCGACAACGCGCGCCGCCTCTACGGAATCGATCCGGCCTGATTCGCCGCCAGGCGCGGCCGGCCGGATCGCCCGGCGCAATCGCTAAAGCGGCTGGCGGACGAGCACGCCTGCGCGCTCCAGCGCCGCGATTCGCCCGGAATCGTAGCCGAGATAACGGCTGAGCACGTCCGCGTTATGCTCGCCGAGCAGCGGCGCCTCGAGCTGGCGATGCTCCGGGAACGCCGAAAATTTCAGCGGAAAGCCCGGCAGTTCGAAATCCCCCAGAAGGCGATCGTGCGCCGGCGCGATCGTGCCGCGCTCGCGCATATGCGGATGGTTGATCGCCTCCTCGACCGACAGCACCGGCGCCGCCGGCACGCGATACTGGTTCAGGCGGGCCATGATTGCGTCGTCGCCGGCAAGCGACAGCAGCCATCCCTGGATGATCGCGTAAAGCGCGTCGTTGTTGCGCACGCGGTCGGCGTTGGTTTTGAAACGCGGATCACGCGCAAGGTCGGGACGTTCCATCGCGGCGCACAACTGGCGCCATTGATGCTCCACGCCGCCGATAATGATTATGTAGTGTTCGTGGCCACGATAGATACTGCACGGCGCACCATATGGCAGATGCTTTCCGCCGCGAGTTAGTTTAATCTCGCCGCCGCTCAGGCTATACATCTGCACGGCGGTATGATGGCAGTTGAAATAGGCGTCGAGCAGCGCGATATCCAGATATTGCCCCTGGCCCGTGCGCTCGCGATGGAGCAGCGCCGCGACTATCGCGAGCGCGGCATGCACTCCCGTGCTGACGTCCCCCAGCGCCGCCATCGGAAAGTATGGCTGTCCGCCGGGTTCGCCAATCATCGAAGTGATTCCCGAATAGGCCTGCGCGATGAAATCGTAGCCGGGCAGATGGGAGAGCGGACCCCGCTGGC
Organism: Deltaproteobacteria bacterium; assembly: GCA_027403435.1. Classification (GTDB taxonomy): domain Bacteria; phylum Desulfobacterota; class Binatia; order Binatales; family Binataceae; genus JADMIL01. The sequence continues at coordinate 2,167 of DAHZDR010000345.1, read as the reverse complement.
CGAAAGTCGAAATCGAACACATCACCGCGCGCGGATTCAGCGACTTCACGGCGGGATAGTCGAAGCCGATTCGGCCGATGACGCCGGGCGCGAAATTTTCCACGACGACGTCGACTTTAGCCGCCAGTTCGCGGAGGATCGCCGCGGCCTCGGCGCGCTTGATGTCGAGACACATGCCGAGTTTCCCGCGGTTCTGCTGAACGTAATAGCCGCTGCGGCCGTTCTTGATGTAGGGCAACTCCCGCGTGCGGTCGCCGGACGGCGCGATTTCGACCTTGACAACCTCGGCGCCCATTTCAGCCATCATGCGGGACGCCGTGGGCCCCGCGATGTACTGTGTAAAATCGAGAACTTTGTAGCCGTCAAGCACGTGCGTTGGATATGCCATTTACGCCTCTACCAGGCCGATCCGGACGGAACCCGCGAATTCAGCGGCCGGCCGCTTAAGTTAATGCACGAAAAATGATTCTACGTCCGGGATTTAGCAGGCGATGCGCCATTGTCAAGTTTCGCCGGCAAAGCGCCGCGCGGCGCGGCCGCCGCGCCGGTCCTCCATTCTTCCATCTGGAGCCACGTCCCAACGATAATGGAAGCCGATTGCATCTCAGCGCCGAGGGCGGTCGAAGCCGCGAAAGCTTCCGGAAAGCTGACGGACAGGCCAGGCGAAAACAGCGCAACGGAGGCTAAAATCCACCATGTCCTTCCCCTATCGGAGAATTCTCGCGCCAATCGATTTTGACGCTCAGGCGGCCGCCGCGATTGAAGCGGCGGCCCAACTCGCGCGGCAAAACGATGGCGTCGTTCTACTGATGCATGTGGTGCCGATGATGATTCCGCCATCTGGCATGCCGGGTTACGTCGACGTCTATCGCGGACAAGAAGAGACGGCGCGCGTTCGCCTGACGGAATTCGCGCATCGGCATCTGACGGGCCTCAAATACGAATCGTTCGTCCATGTTGGCGAACCGGCGGGCTCGATTCTGCACGCCGAGAAGCGCCTGGCCGCCGACCTGATCGTGATGGCGACGCATGGCCGGCGCGGATTCTCGCGAGTCTTTCTCGGCAGCGTCGCCGAGATGGTGCTGCGCGAAGCGAGCTGTCCCGTCCTCGCCGTCCATCAGGGCAAGGTGGAGGGCCGCACGGTCGCGCGCTGGATGACGCGCAATCCCGTGACGGCCGCGCCCGCCGACAAGCTGACCGTCGCCGCCGCGCGGATGAACGAAGGCGATTTCCGCAGCCTGCCGGTGGTGGAGGGCGGCGCGGTGGTCGGTATCATCACCGACCGCGACCTGCGGACGCATGCCGGCCGCCACGAACATACCGAGGTCAAGCTGGCGATGACCGAACCGGTTATCACGATTACGCCGGACACCCCGGTGCGCGAGGCCGCGCGCTTGTTGCGCGAACGGAAAATCGGCGCGCTGCCGGTGGTCGAAGACGGACGCCTGATCGGCATCATTTCGAACTTCGATGTGCTGCAAGCGTTGACCGCGGACATGGAATAGCCTGCGGAGACGGTGGTGAACGGGGAATCCGCGCCGGAGGCGGCGAATTACGCCGCTGACGAGGTGTTGCGGGACGGCGGATCGATCCACGTCCGCGCGATTCGGCCCGACGATCGCGAGCGCCTGCTCGAACATTTCCAGGGTCTCAGCCAAAAGTCAATTTACTATCGCTTTTTCGGACTGAAGCATTCGCTGAATCAGGCCGAGCTGACGCGCCTCACGCGGATCGACTTCGTCGATCATGTGGCGCTGGTGGCGACGCTGCGCGACGATCGGCGTGAACGCGTCATCGGCGTCGCACAATGTATCCGCTGCGCCGATCGAACCCGCGCCGAGGTCGCCTTTGCCGTGATCGACCAGCATCAGGGGCGCGGCATAGGCACGCTCCTGCTGGAGCATCTGAGCCGCCTCGCGCGCGCCGGCGGAATCGTCGAACTACAGGCGGACGTGCTTGGCGACAACAATCGGATGCTCGAGGTCTTCGCGAAGAGCGGCTATACGGTTCGCCGTTCCGCCGAAGCGGGCGTGATTCACCTCGCCTTTCCGACCGCCGAAACCGAGCAATCGCTTCAGGCCAGCGCGACGCGCGAGCGCGTGGCCCTGGCGCATAGCGTCGAATGGATTCTCAAGCCGCGCGCGGTCGCGGTGATTGGAGCGGCGCG
>DAHZDR010000299.1 GCA_027403435.1 Deltaproteobacteria bacterium | reverse complement strand
AGGTGATCGAGGCGATGGCGAGCGGAACGCCGGTGATCGCGATGCCTTTCGCTCTGGGCGGCCTCGGCGTGATCGACGGAGAACATCTGCTCGTCGCCAGTGACGCGCGGGAGATGGCGGCGAAGGTCGTCCGCATTCTGTGCGATCGCAAGCTGGCGCGCGGACTCGCCACGAATGCTCGCGCTCTGGTGGAGCGCAATTACTCGTGGGAGCGCTCGGTCGCCGATTTGGAGCGAATCTACGAACTCGCCATCAAGAAGGCGCGGGGTGGCCTCGAGACTCCGCCAATTTCGTCCGCGGCTGAAGCGCGGATGGCCGACTGATTTCGATCCGGACTGATCCGTTGCCGATGACCTGAGTTAGCGGAACCACAAAGACCATGCTTTCTCCCAAAGGATTTGCGCGGCGTTGGGCGGTGCTGATCGGCGGCGACGCCGGCTGCTCGGCGCTCTCCACCTGGCTGTCGATGCGCCTCACCGGCCATCCCGCCTTCGCGCTCGCCTCGCCAGTGGGCTTCATCGAACTTGCGGCGCTGATGGCGGCGGGCCATCTCGGCGCAATCTATCTGCAGGACCTTTACCGTTTCGACGAGCCGTGGCCGAATTCACGGACGACGGCGGCGCTGCTGATCGTCGCGGCGAAGCTCACGGCGATCCTCGCGTTGATCGATTTGGCGGCGCCGGGGCTGAACGTCGGCCGCCAGTTTTTGGCCATCTATGCGACGCTTGCCTGCGCCGGTTTGATCGGCTGGCGGAGCGCGGCCAACTCGCTGTTTCTGGCGCGGCTGGAGGTGCGGGTGATGGCGCTTGGTTTCGACGAAGTGGCGCCGATGCTGATTGCGGAGATCGAGCGCCGGCGTCATCTGGGCTATCAATTCATGGGCTTCGCCTCGCTCGAAGAGGGCGCGGAAGCGGCGCCCGCCGCGCCCGGCCGCGCAAATGCGCCGATTCGCCGGGTGAGTTCGCTCAGTGAACTAACCCGGCGCTATCGGGTCGATACGCTGGTCGTGCTGGATAGCTTCGCGGGACCCGAAGCGACCCAGGAGCTGATGCGTTGCCGGATGCGCGGCACGCGCTTGCTGGATTTCGAATCATTCTATGAGCGCGTGGCGGGCAAATTGCCGGTGCCGTACGTGCGCGGCTCGTGGCTGTTGCTGGCGCCGGGATTCACCGGCACGCAATGGCGCCGCGCGCTCAAGCGCGCGGTCGATATCGCCGCCGCCGCGGCGATCGGAATCGCGACGGCGCCGCTCGCGCTGTTGACGGCGGTGGCGGTGCGGCTCGATTCGCCCGGTCCGGCGCTCTATGCGCAGGATCGCGTGGGCCTCGACGGCGCAAGCTTTCGCCTCTACAAGTTCCGCTCGATGCGGACCGATGCGGAAAAGGGCGCCGGCGCGGTCTGGGCGTCCGCGAACGATCCGCGGGTGACGCGGGTCGGCAGGCTTATCCGCCGGCTCAGAATCGATGAACTGCCGCAACTGTTCAATGTTCTCAGGGGCGATATGAGCCTGGTCGGTCCGCGTCCGGAGCGGCCCTCGATCGTCGATCAACTTGGACAGGAGATACCATTATATCATCTTCGGCATGTCATTCGGCCCGGCTTGACCGGATGGGCGCAAATTTGCTTTCCGTATGGAGCCAGCGTCACGGATGCGAGCGAAAAGCTCTGCTACGACCTTTATTACATCAAAAACTGGGCGCTGGTCTTTGAAATTCAAATTATACTCCAGACTGTCAAAGTGATGTTATTCGGCCGCGGCGCCAGATAAAGCCAGCTATAGTTTCAAATATCCGAATTTCCAAATATCGGATGACTGCGAGCGACCGGTTAATTTCGGCCGCTCGCGGTCGTTTTTGGGGATCGGCCGTTCCTGGCCCGCTGCGCGATGAATCTCCGGCCCGCGCCGCTCGTCCAAATTCCGCCGGACGGACGCGGTTGACCCGGCTTGGACCTGGATTATCGAAATGCAATAATCAGCGCTTGTGCCCGGGGCTTCGAGCGGACGGGTTTGGCGTATTTAAGGTGAAACTGCGCGTTGACGATATTACCGCCGAGGCGCGGGAACTGGAATTTCCCGAACCGGAGGGCGAGATTAACCGGGCGCTCGGACTCGGCGCGGTTAGGGATTATCGCCTTGAGGGTCCCGTCAAAGTTAAGCTCGCGCATTATCGGGCGGGTACGGAGTTGTTCATCCAGGGAGAAATTTCGGCCACCGCCCGTGGTTTGTGCGCACGCTGCGCGGAGGATTTCGTGGCGCCGCATGTGCGCGGGTTTCGCTATGTGCTCGCGCCGCGTTCGCTCGGCGACGACGGCCCGGCCGCAACGCGCGCTGAAGACCTGGAATTTTCGACCTATGGCGGCGACGAGGTCGATCTTGCGCCGTTGATCCAGGAGCAGGCGTTGTTGGCCTATTCGACCCGTCCGTTATGCCGCGAAGACTGCCGCGGCTTGTGTCCGCGATGCGGCGCGAACCTGAACGAAGGCGACTGCGCATGCCCGGCGGAAAGCGGCGACCCGCGGCTCGCCGTGCTGCACACGCTCAAGCTTCGCCGGCCGCATTGACGCGCCGGCGAAACCCCCGCGCAATTTCCAGCGTATTGCTGTTGCAAGTGAGAAAGAAACCATGCAAGCACCCAAGCGGCGCACTTCACGTTCCAAGCGCAACAAGCGCCGGGCGCATGACGCCTTGACGCCGGTTAATCCGATTTTATGCGCCAATTGCGGCGAACCCACGCTGCCGCATCACATATGCCGCCATTGCGGGTCTTATCGGGGACGCGAGATGGCGGCGGCGCAGGCATAGGCGCAAGGTCCGGCGGTGAAGATCGCGCTCGACGCCATGGGGGGCGACCTCGCCCCGCGCGCGGTGATCGAAGGCGCCATCATGGCGGCTCGCGAGCTGGGCGTCGAGGTGGTGCTAGTCGGTAATCGCGACGTAATCGCGCGCGAACTCGCGGAGCATCGCACGGGCGGCCTGACGCTCGAAATCGAGCATGCGGCGGAAGTGGTCGCGATGGACGACGCGCCGCTCGATTCGGTTCTGACCAAACCTGAATCGTCGATTCATGTCGGGCTTGAGATGGTCAAGCAGGGACGCGCCGACGGCTTCGTCAGCGCGGGCAATTCAGGCGCCGTGATGGCGGCGGCGATGGCGATTCTCGAGACGCTGTCCGGCGTGGACCGGCCCGCGATCGCGTCGCTGGTGCCGACGACCGCGGGCGTGGCGCTCCTGATTGACGCCGGCGCCAATATCGAAGTCAAGCCGCTCCATCTGCTGCAATTCGCGGTGATGGGCAGCGTCTATTGGCATCATGTGTACAAAACGGCGCGGCCGCGCGTCGGAATTCTTTCGAACGGAGAGGAACCGTCGAAAGGAACCGACCTTACGCGTGCGGCGGCTGGCGTATTGATGCAAATGGATGCGTACATAAATTATATCGGCTACGTCGAAGGGCGGGATATTAATCGCGCCCGGGCCGACATCGTGGTCACGGACGGCTTCACCGGCAACGTCGTGCTTAAGACCATGGAGGGGTTCGCCTCCTTCATGATGGGCAATTTACGCGAGGTTTTTTCCAGCGGTCTGGCGCGGCGGCTGGCCTATCTGATGGTCCGGCGCAAACTGGCCGCGCTGCGCGAGCGATTGGATCCGGCGGAGTATGGCGGGGCGCCGCTGCTCGGCGTCAATGGCGTCACCATCATCGCGCATGGATCGTCGAACGCGCGCGCCATTCGCAACGCGATTCGGGCGGCGGCCAATGAAGCCTTAGTGCGTCACGTCAACGCCGAAATCGTCGAGATTCTGGCGCATAGTCCCGAGGGGATGCTGGTTAAGCCGGTCGGCAAGGGCATCCGCGGCTTGTTCGTGCGGATGCGCGAGCGGCTGCATCTGCATCGCGAGGGCCATCCCGAGCGCAAGCCCGAAAAGTCCGCCCGGGGCGATAAACCGCCGCCGACTGCCGATAAAGACGAAAAGCCTGAAAAATCCGCGTATGGCGACGCGGCGCCGATCCTCGATAAGGCCGCGATTTCGGGCCCGCCGCCAGCCAGGAAGTCCGCAATCGAAAAGACGCTATCGGCCGATTTCGGCAAGCGCGCGGCGACCAAGCCCGAGGCTTCGTCGCCGCTGGAAGTTACCGATAAGCCGGTCCGCTCCGAACCATCCGAACGTGACGAAGCTTTAGCGAAAAATTTATCCGCCGATCCTCGTAGCGGCCGGTCGGCAAGCGGCGGAGACGACGCCAAAGCGTATCCCGCGGCGATTTCCAGCAATGGCTATCAATCCGCCGCCAGGGAATGGCCGCTCACTGGAGCCTCAGCCGAAGCCGAGGATCGTCCGCGCGAAGCCGAGTCCGCTATCGTTGACCAGCATCAGCCGCTGGCCAACGGGCTTACCGTTGATTCGCCCCATGGAGAGAAAAAAGGGTCGCATTGACCCGGTTTTCTCGCACCGCTCAATTCCTGATTTTTGGAGATGACATACGATGAAGGCAGGCTTCCTGTTTCCCGGTCAGGGATC
>DAHZDR010000289.1 GCA_027403435.1 Deltaproteobacteria bacterium | reverse complement strand
GCCGTCGGCGTGAAAGTCACCAGCAGGCGCGCCGGCTGGCTCAGCGGAATCACCGCGTAACGCGACACCGCCGCGGTATTGATCGTGATCTTCGTGCCGCCGTCCGCGCTTTCGATGTCGGCGTCGCGGAACAGCGACTTGTCGAACGTGATATGCGTCGGCATCGTGGCCGCCGGCGTCACCCGCTTGAGGAAGATGGTCGTGGTCGCGGAGCCGTCGCTCTTGTCGATATGCTGGTCGTAGCTGACCGGTCCGGTTAGATCGAACACGACCGAAAGCGGCGGATCCGACGAAGACAGCCGCACCATGCGCAACGTTGCCGGACCCGGCGTTTGCCCCGGCGCGGATTGCGCGCCGACCGTCGATTCGGCGGGCGCGGCCGTCGCCTTGGCCGGCGTCAGGATCGGCAGGCCGTCGGCGCCATAGGCGCTCGAATCGTCCTTCGAAAGGCTCGCCAGGTCCTCGTGGACGGCAATCTGCTGGCTCTGCTGATCCGGGTCATAGCCGCTTTCAGCCAGCACCAGCTTGAACGGATCCTCTTCGGTGTCGATCGGCTGCTTGAGCTGCTTGAGATGGCGATTCGCCATCGCGACGTATTTGGTGTGCGGATAATGCCGCTTGAGGGCGGTGAAGGCCTGCGCGGCCGAATATTTCTTGCCCTGCTTTTGCAGCGTCAGGCCGAGTTTGTAGAGACCCTCGGGCGCGATCGGGGTGTCCGGATAGAGCGCCTCGAGTTCCGCCAGGCGGGATTCGGCGGCGCGCAGGTTCGCGCGATGGTAATAGAATTCGCCGATCAGGAATTCGTGGCGGGCCAGCATTTCGCGGCAAATCACGATCTGTTCGCCCGCCAGCGCCGCGAAATCGCTTTCAGGAAAGCGCCGCTCGATCGTTTCGAACTGCTCCAGCGCAAGTTCCGTATGCGTCTGGTCCTGGTCCGGCCGGCCAATCTGATCGTAATGCGACATCGCCAGATAATAGGTCGCGATATCCAGATGCTTGCTGGTCGGATGCATCCGCAGGAAATCGTTGAAGGCGCCGACCGACTCGGCGTAGCTGTGGTCCTTGTAATAGGCCAGCCCGATATTCAACTCGGCCTCTTCGGCATACGGGCTGAAGGGGTATTCGTCGATCAGCTTCTGGTAGTCGTCGATCGCGGGCTTGTAGAAATGCTGGGTGTATTCCTGCGTCGCCTTGACGTAATAATTTTCGCTGGAGGGCTGTTTTTGCGCGGCACATCCCGCCGCCGCCAAGAAAGCGCACGCGAATAAAATCGCAGCCCCACGTTTCATAGTCATAGAAGGTCGGCGACAGGTTAGACGTATCCGGATACCAAGGCAAGGGGGCCGGGGCGCCATTTTAGCGCGCCGCGCCGGCCGCGTGAAACGTTCCCGCGTGAACGGCGCGGCCCTGCGCCCGGAATTTCATTGCGAAGCCGGTCAGCGCGGCGCCCGGCGCGGCGCTTGCGGCGCGGACGAATCCGGCGGCGCCGAGCGTTGCGAAAATCGCCGCGGCGTATGCGGCGACGTCGGTCGCGACGAACAGCGGCGCGCCCGGCGCCAGCGTGCGGCTGAGGCCGATGGCGAAAGCGGGCGTGAACAGGCGATGCTTGAAGTGGCGCTCTTTCGGCCACGGGTCGGGAAAATAGATGTGATAGGCGGCGACGCTCGCCTCCGGCAGCATCAGGTTGACCAGCGGCCGCGCGTCCATCCGCACGACGCGCAGATTATCGAGTCCGGCGCGCCCGGCGCGGATCGCCATCAGTTGGGCGATCGTGCCGGCCAGCTCGACCGCGAGGAAATTTCGTTCCGGCACGGCCGCCGCCCGCGCAATAATGAAATCGCCGCGGCCCGCGCCGAGCTCGACCTCGACCGGCGCCGGCCGCGCGAACAACTCGCGCGGCGCGACCGTGAAATAGTCGCCGTCCTGCGCAACCAGCACGCGGCTGGCCGCGGCCAGCCGCTCCGCGCCGCTCCATACCCGCGAACCTTTGCGAATTCGTGACACTCGGCTTACGTCCGGCGGCGCCGATCCGCGCCGGCGCCGGAGCGATTCTAGCTGATTACGGCGGATGGCGAGACCCCGGCGCCGCGCCGCGTCCGGGCTGATGGCCGTTTTCAATCCGGGCGCTTGAGGAACTCGTCGATGCGGCCGGCCAACGGCGCCAGATCGGTGTTATCGACCAGCGCGCTGGCCATCCGCACCGGATCGCCGAAAAAGAAGCGCTCGTAAAGCGTTTGCCGGCCGCCGAACGAGCTGCCGACGGCGTCCCACGCAAGCCGGTAGAGCGCGACGCGATCCCGCGCGAGCGCGCCGGCCGTCGCCAGATAGCGCTCGAGGTCGGGCAGAATCGGGCTTTGGAAATCGGCGTCGGCCGGCGCCGCCATCAGGCTCGACGACGAGTTGAGTTGAATAATCTCGGCCAGCCGCGGATAGACGCGCGGGAACAGATTGCGCGCGGTGTCGAGCGTCGCCCGCGCCGGCATCCATTCGCCCCATTTGTCCGGCGCCGCGTCGGCCTCGGCGGCGCGCAGGCAGGCGCGCATGGTCTCCATCGCGATAATCATTTCGGCCAGCCGTTCGCGCACGTGCGGCAGGCTCATCGCATCGCCGACCTCGGCGATTTTGGCCGCCAGTCCGAGCATGAATTCGCTCTTGACCGCGTTCTTGACCACCACCTGATGCATCATGTTGACGACCGCGCCGGTTTCGCCATAGAGCGCGTTGGCGCGGGCCACGTCGCCGCACAGGAAGACGCGCTCCCACGGCACGGCGACCTGGTCGAAGATGACGACGCAGTCCATTTCCTCGAAGCGCGAGGCGAGCGGCGCGTCGAAACGCGATCGGCCCGGATCGAACGAATCGCGGCAGATAAAGCGCAAGCCTTTGGCGTTGCAATTGATCGCGAAGGCGAGCGCGAACGGCTCGGCGGCCGGCTCCTGTTTGAGCACGGTCGAAGGAAACACCAGCAACTCCTCGGCGAGCGGGCCGAGCGTCGCCAGCATCCGGCAGCCGTTGACGACGATTCCTGCGGCGTTGCGATCGGCAAGCTTGAGCGCGAGCTCGGCGTCGGTCTGGCCGGCCCATCCCGCCGCGCGGCTGGCGCGCGGATTGAGCAGGGTGTGGGTGGCGCACCAGTCGTGTTGGCGCGCCTCGCGATAATAATTGACGATATTCGCGCCCAAGCGCGGATCGCTTGCCGCGAAGAACTCGTGCGCCGCCGCCATCGCGGCGATACTCGCGTTGAGATAATCGGGCGACCGGCCCATCATGCCGCCGCTGAACTCGGCCCAGCGCCGGAACATCCGCGAGCGCTTGCGCACCTCGTCGGTGTTGCGCGGCTGGATAAACGACATCCCGGCGCGGTCGCCGTCCGCGGTTTTGTAGGTCATCGCCTCCGGCGCTTCCATTTGCAGGTCGTAGAGCGAGGCGAGCGAGCGCGCGCAATGCACAAAGGCGGGATGCACGGTGGGGTCGGCGACGCGCTGGCCGGCGATCCAGATTTCCGCGCCAAGCTTGCGGATGGCGCTGAGAAAATTATTGCCGGAACGGGCGCCCATCAGAGCATTTCCAAGAGCGCGGGCAGGCGGCGCCGAATCAGATCGGCGGCGTTTTCCGGCGCCATGTAGGGCGGCCGCGCCGGTCCCATCTCGATTCCGGTCGCGACCGTCGCGGTGACTTTGGTCGTGCCCAGATGGCCCAGCGCCGCTTCGCCGCCGCGCGGAAAGCAGCGGTTGAGCCGGCGCTGGATTTCCTAGGCGCGCGTGAGCTCGCCCGCCGCGAACGCCTTGAGTAACGCGGCGGCGGCCGGCACGGCGAAAATATTGATAAAGCCGCCGGCGGCGCCGAGCAGCAGCCCGGTCATCAGGGCGCGAAAGGTGTTGTAGATTTCGATTCGTCCGCCGATCTGATCGTACAGCTCCTCCAGATGCTGCAAGTCGGTCAGCACTTCCTTCATGGCGATAATGTTGGGAATCGCCGCGAGTTTGCCGGCGAAGCGCGGCGTGATCGTGAATTTGCTGAGCGCGGGGTTGTGGTAGATGACGACCGGCAAAGCGCCCGCCTCCGCGACCATCCGGAAGTGCCGTTCGACTTCCAGTTCGCCGCAGCGCCAGTAATAGGGCGGGATGACCTGCTGCGCGTCGAAGCCCATCCGCGCGGCGAGTTTCGCGTAGTGGAGGGTTTCGAGCGTGGTCGCGCCCGAGGTCATCGCGACGGCGGCGGCGCCCTGGCGCTGGCGGGTCTCGTCCAGCGTCACTTCCCAGGCGCGGAGGCGCTCGGCTTCGCTCAAATGGAGGAACTCGCCGATACTGGGCGTGGCCACGATGCCGTCGGCGCCGTGGTCGAGCGCCCAGCGCGTTTCGGCGCGCAAGGCCGCTTCGTTGAGCCGGTAGTCGTCGTGAAACGGCGTCACCAGCATCGCGAGAATACCGTGAATCACTTGCATTGCTGCCTCCGCGGCCGCAAGGCGATCGCTTCAGGCGCGTCCGGTGGCGCCGGCGCGGATCGGTTCGTCGTCGGGGCGTTCGAAATAAACGATCGCCTGGCCGGTGCCGAGCGCGGCCTCGTAGCGGCCGAACTGCTCGCCGCGCCAGTTCCAGTCCGCGCCGCCCATCGCGCCCGCCATCATCAGGTAATGGGCAAAGCGGCCCTCCGGCGAGCATTTGGCGCGGAACTCGGCGGCGGCTTCAAGGACGTAATCGTGGCGCCCCTCGGCAAACCATTCGAGGATTCGCTCGTCGTACATCCGGTTGGCGAGCGAGCTGATATCGTCGAGCGAGGCCGAGGCCCGCAGGCGCGCGTGGTCGAGGTCCCAGAAGTGGTGCGAGAGTCCGCCCGACGCGACCAGCACGACCCGCCGCGCGCCGCGTTCGACGGCGGCGCCAATCGCGGCGCCGACCGCGAGGTCGTTGGCGATCGAGGCGGTCTGGCAGACGCTGGCCGAAAGCACCCGGCGCGGCGTTGGCCCCGGATTGAAGTAGGACATCACGTTGAGCGTCGGGTAATGGAGCGGCAGGTTGTGATGCGCCGAGGCGAGCACGTGCAGGCCGCGGCCGTGCGCCTCGTGCTCGATCGCCTGCGCCAGCTCGGGGTCGCCGGGATAGTCGTAGGCGAGATCGTGCAGCATCGCCGGCTGCTCCTCGGAGGTGTAAATCCCGTTGAGCCGCGCGTGCGCGTTGAGCACGTAATCGAGCGTGGTTAACCAATGCGTGTCGAAGACGATGAACGCGTCGAATTCAAGGCGGCGCAGCCGTTCGCGTTCGAGCCGTTCCATCGCGTCGTAAAAGGTGGTGATGTTGCGGCCCATATAGGCGCGGCGCGCCGCGAGGTCCTTGATCATCAGGCGCGGCACGTGGGTGGTGAAGATTGCGGCGACCACTTCACCCATTGGCGTTATCCTCCGGATAGGTCATGCGCGGATAGGTCATGCGGATAAGTTTCAGTGCGGTCCGGTATTCCATGCTGTGGCCGCGGTCCTCGGTCCGCCGGCACGGTCCAGCGGTTGAGACCGGCGGCCGGCCGCGTCGGCCATCGTATCAGGAGAATATAGTGCAGCCGCGGTCCGCCAACCAGCGATCGGCGAGGGCCGTCGGCGGAAATGGCCTTGCGGCGCCGTCCGCGGGCGTGCATGGGCGCCTGCGGCGCCGTCCCGGCGGGCTTCGGATGGCGCTCGAAGCGGTTGGCGTTATCGCGCGTTATGCGGCGACTTGACCTAAAATCGAAGCGGCCTTAGGCTGTACATAATCGTGGCGGACTTACCGGAAATCATTCCGCTTTTCCCCCTGCCGAATTTCGTGCTCTTTCCCGGCGTGCAGGCGCCTTTGCATATCTTTGAGCCACGCTATCGCGAAATGCTCGGTGACGTCGCGCAAGACCACGGCATGATTGGCATGATCATGCTCAAGGGCGATTGGGAGCGCGATTACTACGCAAATCCCGACGTTTACGAAGTCAGATGCGCCGGCAAAATCACGACGCTCGCGCGTCTGCCCGACGGTCGCTTCAATCTGCTGCTCGACGGCGTGAGCGAATTCCGCATCATCCGGGAGTTCCGCGATCGCCCGTATCGGACCGCACAGGTGCAATGGTGTCCAGCGCCGCAAATCGAACTCGATGACGCGATGATGGCCGGTTTGCGCGAGTTGCTGGTGGCCTTTCTCGGACCGCCGGCCCACGACCTTTGGCGGTCTCTGGTCGATCAACGGGGCCTTAAGGGCGCGGAGCTTATCAACTTCATCTGTTTTCATCTCGACGTCGCGCCGATCGAAAAGCAGACGCTGCTCGAAGCGCGCGCAAATCGCGCCGGATGCCTGTTGGATATCCTGACTTTCCAGGTCGAGGAGCGGAAACTCGGGCCCGGTGGCGCGACCGGTTCCTCGGGACCGCTGCAGTAGTCGTCGGGCGCGGCCGCGCGGTGGGTATCCCGCGCCCCTGTTCGCAAAATCACATCAGAATTGGAACGGGTTCGCCGTTCGCTTCGTATAAGGCATAGAGCGGTGGCCGCCGTCCACGAGTTGGCGGGACTTTTGCGCCTTTGCTGTCCAGCCCGCGTTAGGGTGGACCATGTAGTTTATGGGGCATCAGCGGTATGCGGCCGTATTTCGCACAATGCCAAACGGTGGGTAGGCAAAGGGACGTTTTCAACCACAACCAAATCGCAATTGGCGATTAATCCGCGACTAACCGCATTTGAATATAGCCATAAGAGCCGCCAAGGCTTATGGCATAAAAGATGCTTCAATTTCGGCGGTCGCTCATGGCGACGCCGGGACGGCAAGTCCTCCCGGAGGGTGGACCAGTTCCATAACTTGTGAAAGTGAGAAACTGACGACGATGGATTGGGAAAACGGCGTACTTGGATCGATTTTCGTGCCCGACGTCCTGACTCCTGAGCAATATTACGATGCGCGGCGTGACGACAGCGCGATCGCTCCGGTAAAACGGCTGATGCTGGCGGTGTTGGAGGATGCGCTGCGGTGCTTTCAAAACCACTCCGGCGCTAAAAATGGGTCGCGCAAACGGCTTTTCGCCGAGGCTGAGCAATGGCTTTGCGGCGAAGATGGCGACGGTCCGTTTGCGTTCGATACCGTGTGCGAAACCCTTGGAATCGACCCCAGTTTTCTGCGTTCCGGATTGCGCGAATGGCGCGATCAGCAGCTTGCGGGGAACTCGACGCGCCGTCTCGCGCGGCGCTCGCCGGTGGTCCGCAGCGGTCGGATCAGTGCGCCGACCCGGCGTGGCAGGCGCGTTTCGCAGACCGGATAACGTCAGTAGCAGACCGGATAACGTCAGTATCAGTATAAGAGTATGCTGCTGCTGATTATTTAGGCGCCGGCCGCGGCGGCAGCCCCGC
>DAHZDR010000280.1 GCA_027403435.1 Deltaproteobacteria bacterium | reverse complement strand
GCCGCCGTCGAACTCGGCGGTTTGCAAAGCGGACCATTGGAGCAGATTGGTGTTATGTATCAAGGCGCGGGCGAGCGTCGCCAAATCCAGCGCGGTGGTGTGATCGACATCGTGCATCGGCACTGGCGGCAGGCCATCGACGGTCTCGTAATGCGTATCGGTCATGCCGAGTTGCGCCGCCTTGGCGTTCATCAGACGCACCGCGCCTTCAGTCGAACCGCCGACGGTTTCGGCGATCGCGACCGCCGCGTCATTGGCCGAGCGAATCAGCGCCGCCTTCATCAGTTCGCCGAGCGGATAAACCTGTCCCCGGCGCAGCAAGCCCAGGCGGGAACCGCCGGTCAGCGCCGAATGACGGGAAATGCGCACCGGCGTATTGTACGAGAGCCGGCCGGATTGGATGGCTTCGGTCGTCACCAGCAGCAGCATCATCTTGGCCATCGAGGCGGGCGGCCACGACAGGTTGGGATTCACCGCGTAGAGCACCCGGCCGGTATCGGCGTCTTCGAGCAGCGCGGCGTGATACATCACGAGGGGTCCGCGATGGCTCCGCCGATGATGACGATAGTGATGATGGGAATGACGATGGTGGTGATAACGCGTGTAATAGGTGGCATTGGCGACAGTCGCCATCGCTATCAGCGCCGCCAATGCGATTATCAGTGAGCCGGGAAACCTCCGGCGTATGGACTTCCAGCGATTTTTCACCACCTCATCCCCTCCACTTGCGAACGCCGACGCGTTCCCGCGCGGCGTCATGGCGCCTGCGCCAGTCCGGCCAGCCGTGGCGGCCGCTTGGCGTCGCCGCGCTCGATCCGCTCGAGAATTGCGAGATTGGTCCGCGCCGGCTGATACTGCGGGTCGGCGTTGGCCAGCGCCGTCCATTCGTCATGCGCGCGGGCAAAATCGCCCTGTTCGGCATAGATCACGCCCAATTGATTGCGCGCATCAATCTGTTTGGGATCGAGCTTTAGCGACCACAGCGTTTCCTGCCGCGCGTCGCCGTACATGCCGAGCCGTTCATAGGCCAAGCCAAGATTGAAATGGGTTTCCGGATGATACGGGCCAAGCAGTTCCGCCAACCGCAGCACCGCAAGCGCGTCTTCGTTACGCGCTTGCTTCAGATAGAGCAGCCCCATGTCGAGGAACAGCCGCCAATCGTCCAAACCCAGATCGACCGCCTTCTGATAATCGGCGAGTTCCTGGCGATGGTCGCCGGTCATGCCCAAGGCGAAGCCCAGATGATAATAGGCGAGCGCATTATCAGGATGGTTGCGGATAACCACGTTATGGCGGCGGATCGCGGCGGGATAATCTTCCATTCCAAGGTAGTAGTCGGCGAGCGGATCGCACACCTGATCGGCGCTTGCCGATTCCGCCCGCGCCGCCGCCGGCCTCAAGGCAAGCAACAGCCCGACGGCCAACGCCGTCGCTATCAGCAGCCGGGGCGCGCGAGTGGGCAATAACTCAGCCAATAATCCCGCCCGCGTTGACTCTGTCGGCCGCGGGTGGTCGAAGATTAGCGTAATTACCGAAGATGCAAAAGAGGGATTTAGCCGTTACGAGGCGATTTTCGCATGCGCTTCGCCGGACCTCGCCCCCAAGGCCGCGATCCGACACAACCGATGGTCGGTATCGCGGCCTTGGCGGACGTAAACTTAACTGACGGCGGCTCCGAACGAGGCCGATATCAGGACGCGGCCGGCGACGCCGCGGGCGACGCCGCACCCTTGTGTCGGCGCATGGTGTGGTGGTGATGCCAGCTATGGTGCTTGTGATGACTCATCTTTTTGTGATGTTTCATCATCGTCGTGGGGGACGCCGCCGCCTCGGGTGACGCCGCGGGCGCCTGCGCAAACGCCGGCATCGCCAGCGCGCTTACGAACAAAGCCGCCGTCAGAATCGAAACAGTACGTTTCATTGCCATCTCCTTCTCCCGGTTCTTGACGGTCCATCAGGGGACCGTTCCGATCTAGCCATTAGCGAACGCCGTGCCATCGCCAAACGCCGCTTCAAACGCTGTAGAATACGGAGGTTTTTGACAAAGCGCCAGCGGAGCTTTGACTTATTACGTGCAATCGCAGACGATTTGCGTTGATCTTCCCCCGCGCTCGATTCAATGCCCCTGACGATAGCCGCAAGCCGGTTCGGCGTTGGTTCTCCGCTTCATTCACCATAACGCGCGCGTTTCAATTCCCAGTAAAGTGACAATAGGTCACGAAACGCGCCGATAATCACCGATGGGCTATTGCCGCCCTGAACGCCGGCAATCCGGGGCAGATGCGTCACGTCAACTTCGGCGATGCGGGCCTTGCGCCCGGCCAATCGCGCCATCAGCTCGGTCGTGATCATCGCGCCGCTCGCATGCAGCTCCAGGCCGGCGACGATTTCGCGCCGGAACAATTTGAAGCCGCAATCCATATCGGTAACCGAAAGCCCGAACAGCAGGCGCGACAGCATGGTCCAGGCTTTGCCGTTAATCCGCCGCATCAGATGGTCGGCGCGGCGCGCCCGGCGGCCAATCACGACGTCATAATTACCGATGATGGCGGTCAGCCGCGCCATATCGGCCGGATCGAACTGACCGTCGCCGTCACAGAGCAGAACGTAGGGTTGGCGGGCGGTTTTGAAACCGGTCGCCAAGGCGCATCCGTACCCCCGGTTGAGGCCGTGGCGCGCCAGCCGGACGCGCGGGTTTTCGGCCGCGAGCCGTGCGGCGATTTCCGCCGTGCGATCGCGGCTGCCGTCGTCGATCACGAGGATTTCGAAGTCTTCGGCGACTTTGGGCGCCTCCGCCAGGAAGCCGCGCACGACGCGTTCGACGTTGCCCTCTTCGTTGTAGGAGGGCAAAAAGATTGTCAGTCCGCTGAGCCGCGACGGCGCCGTCGCGGACGCGCTCCGGACGCGATTGCCGTTCGGCGGCGCCACGGCTCCGCCAGAGCCGCGGGCGTCATGCGCTTCGGCTTCGAGCGGTGTTGGCTGATGCTCGCTGCGCTCAGAGGACACTGGGAGAATTATCGGTTGGAATCGAGGTTGACGCGATCAGTCGCCGAGTTCGCGGTAGCCGCCGCGAAAGAACAGCAACGGTTTGTTCTCGGTGATTTCGGCCTGCTCAACTTCGCCAAGGTAAATCGTATGGTCGCCGCCATCATACGATGCGTAAAGCTTGCACTCAATATAGGCGAGCGCGCCTTCGAGAATGGGCGCGCCGTTCGCGCCGATTCGATAGGCCACGCCCGCGAACTTGTTGCCGCCGCTGACCGCGAATCTACGCGACAACGATTCCTGATCCGTCGCCAGAATGTTGATCGTGAAGACGCGGCTTTCCTCGAACGAGCCGTAACTTTCGGCCTTTTTGTCCACCGAAATCAGGCAGAGCGGCGGATCGAGCGAAACCGAGCAGAAGGCGTTGGCGGTCAGGCC
>DAHZDR010000278.1 GCA_027403435.1 Deltaproteobacteria bacterium | reverse complement strand
CCACGATCTACCGGCTGCTCAAGAAAAAGCAGCTTCCCGCATTCAAGGTCGGCAGCGACTGGCGTTTCAACCTTGAGTCAATCGACAAGTGGCGCACCGAAGCGGAAGCGAGCGGGCACGAGATCGAAAACTATCTCGGCGACGAAAAGAGTTAGCCGCTTCGACCGCGGGCGCGGCTTCACGGGAAGGCCGTGAAGCCTGCGCCGCGCGCGCCGATTCCGCGCTTCAGGCGGAGCCTCCGATGAGGCGCCGCGGCTGCTCAAGAGCGCGCAAAGGAGCTTGTCGCGGGTTGATTTATCCGGCAAGACCGCCGGGGTAAAATCGTAACGGCGGGATTTTCACGCCGCGCGCGCGTTAAATTTTTCCGGTTGGCCTCCAGCCATGCGCGGCGCGGCGATTACGCCATCGCAAGGAAACGCCAGCGCCGATGATTCTCAAGGTCGCCCGTCTGGGTCATCCCGTAATCCGCACGCCCGCGCTTGCGGTGGACCCGGCGCAAATCAACACGCATGATTTTCAGCGTCTGCTCGACGACATGGTCGAGACGATGCGCGAGTATGTCGGCGTCGGCCTCGCCGCTCCGCAGGTCCATCTTTCGCTGCAAGTCGCGGTGCTGGAGGTCGAGCGCCATCCGCGCTACCCGGACGCGCCGAGCGTGCCGCTGACGTTTCTGATCAATCCGGAAGTCACGATCACGGATCGCGCGGCGATCGACGAGTGGGAGGGATGCCTGAGCGTTCCGGAGATGCGCGGGGTGACGCCGCGCTATCGCGCATTGCGGGTCAAGGCGCTTGGCCGCGACGGCGCGCCGCTCGATTTTGTCGCGCGCGACTTTCACGCCCGCGTGATTCAGCACGAAACCGACCATCTGCGCGGCGAAGTCTATCTCGACCGGATGCGCGACCTGCGCACCCTGGCCTATCTGGCGGAATGGCAGCGGTTCGCGCTAAAACCGGGCGGGTAGCCGTTTCGCCATCAAGAAAAACTCCGCACATGGCCCCTCCGGTCATTCCGAGCGCCATTTTCTGTCATTCCGGGCATCCCCATCTGTCATTCCGAGCGAAGGCTGCCGGAGCGAAGAATCCCGTCATGCTTGACTGCGCGGACTCCATTTGGAATGGCCACCCGGCTTGCGCCGAGTTTTCAGGGCGCGCCGGCGAGTGGCGCCCGCGCGATTATTTCGGCGGATAGGGCAGGGCGTTGGGCGGCGGGATTTTGCCCGTCAGGCGCGCTTTTTCCAAGGCCTCGGCGAGTTCGTTGTTGACCGTGGAAAGCCGCTCCTCTTCGGCTTGCACCTTGTTTAATTCCGTCCGCAACTGATCATTTTGCGCCTGTAGTTGGATGCGTTGCTGTTCGAGCTGCGCGATTTGCGCCTGGGTGGCGGCGCGATCGGCGTCGGCTTGCGCCGCGATCCGGCCCCACAGCAACCATCCGGCGGCGAGCGCGATAACCGCGGTAATCAGGACCGCGCCGATAACCCGTCCCATCGCGTTACGCAATCCTGATCGGCCCGTGGCCGGAAGCGAGGGTGCGCGCCGGCGGCGCCGCGGCGATCGCCTCGGCGCGGCGCTCGATTTCGGCCGCGCTGAGCAGCCCCTGGTCCAGCGCCAGCCGTTCGAGCGCCCGCAGCCAGCATTGGTAATAGCCGCGCGCGGCGCAATCCGGCACGCGCGGATGGCCGGCGCCGGCGACCGTCCCGGCGCGATCGGCTTCGGCGATCTCCTGGATCAGGCGTGAGCGGAATGCCGCCCATCCAAACCGCCCGCGCGCGCCCAGTTCGACCGCGAGCGCGAAGGCGCGCGCTTCCCATGGCTCCGCGAACGCCGCGGGGGCGGCCGCATGAAGATCGGCGTAATTGTCGTTGGCGGGATAGTCGTCGTGCGATTTCATGGTCAAAATATGGACGGCGCGGACGCGCAAATGGCCTCACTCGGCCGCGCGCCGGGCCGTTTGCGCCGGGTACCGGACCACGCCGGTTCCGATCATGGCGTCGCGCGTGACCAGCGCCGCCAGTTGTTCTTCGTTGAGATTTTCGGTTCCGTCGGGACGCATCGGCAGCACCATGTAACGCAATTCGGCGCTGCTGTCCCATACCCGGATTTCGACGTCGGGCGCGAGTTCGACGCCGAATTCGCGCAGCACTCCGCGCGGATCGGCGACCGCTCGCGACCGGTAGGCGAAGCTCTTGTACCACGCCGGCGGCAATCCCAGCACCGGCCATGGATAGCAGGAGCAGAGCGTGCAGACGATCAGGTTGTGCGCGTCCGGCGTGTTTTCGACGACCATCAGATGCTCGCCTTCGGGACCGGAAGGAATTCCCAGTTCGCCGATTGCGCTCACCGCGTCGTTCAGCAGGCGGACGCGAAATTCCGCGTCGAGCCAGGCTCGCGCCACGACTCGCGCGCCCAGCCGCGGCCCCACGCGATACTCGTATTGCTCGACGATCGCGTCGAGCGCGGCGGGATCGACGAGGCCTTTTTCGACCAGCAGCGCCTCGAGCGCCTTGACCCGCAGCGCCGGTCCGGTTTCGGGCGCGTTATGCTCCGGATGGTCACGATCGCTCATCGCTTCCCCTTTTTCACGCGCGTTGCCGCGCGCACTGGGCGGGCGCGGGCGGTTTGACCCGAGTGGCGTGAACCGGCGTCATCGCCGCCGCCGGGTTCCAGATACGGCTCCCACAAATCGAGCAAGACGGATTCGCCCGCCGGATGGTCTTCGCCCCAGAGTTCACGTCCGTCGAATTGGACCGAGTAGCAATGACAGGGATTGGCGCCGCCACCGTGGGCGTGCGTATCCGGGAGCGCGAAAACGCCCCAATCGCGCCGGATCAGGCCGTGGCGTCCGCGCGCGTAGCGGGGCAGCCGCGTATGCTGCTCCGGGTTCAGATTGCGCGCGCGCACGCGCTCGCCAACTTTGAAGCGCGCCGGAAAGTTCGGGTCGCCGCGCAAGCGATAGTCGCCGGCGCCCGTGGCGATGCGCGGCGCGGCCGCGGCGTCGTCCTTGCGCTCGACCGCGGCCCGCGCGGTTCCGGGCGCGTCCGCTGGCGCGCCTTGCGCGGCAATTGCGCAGGCGGCTTCAACGGCGTCGGCGCCGG
The DNA here is from genome assembly GCA_027403435.1 of Deltaproteobacteria bacterium. Classification (GTDB taxonomy): domain Bacteria; phylum Desulfobacterota; class Binatia; order Binatales; family Binataceae; genus JADMIL01. Next base: position 900 of record DAHZDR010000278.1, on the reverse strand, counting down.
CCACGCCTTTTTCGATCAAGAGCGCGGTCAGCGCGCGCAGCCAGCGTTCGTAATATGACGATCGCAGATAGTCGGCGGGCGGAATTCGCTCGATCGCGCGGCGAAACTCGTCCACGTTGAAGACGCGCCGTCCCATCGCCGTCAGCGTCATCGCGAACATCCGCCGTTCCCAATCCGCATGAAAGACCGGCTCGTTGGCCTCGCGCGGGATCGATCCAAACCCGTGCATCCCGCCCATGTCATGGATTCCGTTCATCTTGCGGCGCTCCCGACCGTAATCGAGGCTAGGTCGGCGCCGGCTTTCCGGTCAAGCGTGACCGCCGCATGGCGCCGATGCGGTGTGGTTGCGCCCGCCGCGCATTGCTTCAGGGCGAGGCCGAACAGCACGAGCGCGCCGAGCGCGATCGGATACCACACGAGATCGTAGAGCAGCATCGCGCCCGCCGCGCGCAGGCCCTTGACGTAAACCCGTCGGTGGCTGGGATGGAACAGCATCGGAACCATGCAGAGTTCGGCGCCGCATTTGCGGCATACATGGCGAAAGCCGAAGCGCATCGGTTCGCCGCATTCCGGGCATGACAGCGCCAACCCTCCGCCAAGCTTCAGACGCGGCGGGCCATGATAATGTTGTCGCCCGGCGGGCAATGGCGCGCCGCAACGGCCGCAGAAGCGGGCGCCGGGAGTATCGGGAACGGCGCCGCATCGCGGACACGTTCGCTCCGATCTTTCGCCGCGCGCCATTGCGGCTTTAATATCCGTTTCTTAACGGCTAGGGAACCAGACTGGCTTTTTCAAAATGAAACTCAAAAAGTTCTCTCGGCTCCAAGCGGCGAGGCGCTATTCGGCGGCCGTCTTTGGCTACCACTGCAATCAAACCCGGCGGCGGCTGATGCTGTCCAT
>DAHZDR010000340.1 GCA_027403435.1 Deltaproteobacteria bacterium | reverse complement strand
TCGACGACGTGCTGGCGCGCGAACGGCGGATGCGCGATCAAGCCGTGAGCTCGCCCAACCGGTATGCGTGGGCGGCCGGGGTCGCGTTGCGCGGGCGGCGCGCCGCCCGTCGATTGCGGTTGATGAACGGCGGCGATCTGTAGGAAGTTAGACGCATACAATGTCCGCTGCCACGCGCCACGGCGACGAAGCCGCGGCGCGCGGCGCGGCGCGGTGTGGAAAATTCCCACACCAGCGACTGAACCACGGCGTTATCCGCGCGGCCGGCGCCGCGCGGGTCCAGCGGCGGGGCAATCATCCCCCGCGGTCAGGCAGGTGGAAGATGGGTTTTGGTCCGCGCATCACAATCTCTTTGACGCTGGTTATCGGCTTGATCGGCGCAAGCGCGGCGCGCGCCGCCGCGGCCGGCGACGCGACGATTGCGCCCGGCACGAAGATTACGTTGGCGAACTGGGCGCAATACCGGCAATTCATGCCGGACGGGATGGCCGTGCTGTTCGCCGGCGCCCATGTCTGGAAAATGCCGGCCGACGTGGAAATTGACGTCGGGCCGACGATCATCCACCCGTTGCCCAAGGGTTACGTCGAGGCGACCGAAAAATACTCGGGCCAGGTGCGGCTTGAGGCGCTGCCCGACGGCGGCCATAATCTCGCCGGTTACATGGCGGGCGTCCCGTTTCCGCATCCCGCGGGTCCGGACGAGGGCTGGGAGATTCTGGCCGACAATTGGTTCCGTTACGCGCCGCATCTCGCCGTTTCGCCGCCGAATCATCCGATCACCGAGTGCACGCAGGACAGCTACGGCAACGTCTCGTGCGAACAGGAGATGTACGTCGATCGCTGGCTAAGCCACGTCACCGATCCGGGCGCGCCGATGACCGATCCGGCGGCGGACGGGAGATTCGAAACGCGCTTCGGCATGGTGGTCGAACCGGAACAGCGGAAATACACCGCCACGCTCTCGATATTTTACGACGACCTTACGCGCCTGCCGGCGGCGTATATTTTCACGCCCGCGGAACGGCGGGTGATGCAGCTTTCGTCGGGCGCGCGCTGCCAGCCGTCGGGCGGCGGCGACATGACCGCTGACGACTACCGCTACGGCTTCGCCGGCTCCATTCCCTATTTTTCGGCGCAGCCGCTGGGCCAGCGGAAAATCCTCGCCCTGCTCGATTACGCCGCTCCGCCGGGAATCTTTCCCGCCACCTACGATATGCCGCTGGGATTTCCGAAACCCAACTGGGGCAAATGGGAACTGCGCGATGTCTATGTAATCGACGTGCGCAAAATACCGTCGCAAGCCGAAGGCTATTGCTACGGGCGGCGGGTGATGTATATCGACCGGCAATTTTACGGCGCACTCTGGCTCGATCTGTACGACATGAAAATGCGGCTGTGGAAAACCGCGCATATTTCGCCGCAGGCGATGGAGGTTCCGGGAATCGGCGTGGTCAGCAACGCCGGCTCCTTTTCGGAACAGTTCTGGGACCTAATCAACCAGCACGGCACCTACGATTCCAGTTTCGACGCCCACGGCCATACCACATATGTCAATTCGCAGGTTCCGCAAACGTACAACGATATCGAGAAGTATTCGTCGCCGAACGGACTGAACGAAGTCATGCGGTAAGCCCGGCCGCGGGCGCCGCCCACATCACGCACGGAGGATAAAACGATGAGCGCGGAAGACAACAAGCGGATGATACGCGGATTTTTCGAGGACCTGAGCGCCGGCCGCGGCGACAAGGTGCTGGACGCGCTGGCGGATTCAGCGACCTGGTGGGTGCTCGGCAACTTTCCGCTGTCGGGAACCAAGACGAAGGCGCAGTTCGCCGAATTGATCGGCCAACTCGGCCAGAATATCGACGGCGGCCTGCGCGTGACGCCGACCGCCCTCACCGCGGAGGGCGATCGCGTCGCGGTCGAGGCCGAGTCCCACGCCAAGATGAAAAACGGCAAAATTTACCAGAACAAGTATCATTTCCTGTTCGTGGTCAGGAACGGCAAGATTCAGGAAGCGCGCGAATATCTCGACACGATGCACGCCAACGAGGTGCTGTGCGGCTGATCCCGCGGCGGGCGGCCTAACGGCGCTCCGCGCAAGTCGGATTGTCATTCTGAACGGAGTCCGCGCAAGTGAAGCATCCCGGGATGCTTCGCTGCGCTTAGAATGACGGGATGGGCCTGGTGCGGAGGTTCTCTAACGGCGCTT
>DAHZDR010000209.1 GCA_027403435.1 Deltaproteobacteria bacterium | reverse complement strand
ATCGACGATCCGCACGCGCCCGCGGGTTCCATCCATAGACGCATCACCTGCGAAGGGCTGCCGGCGGCGCCGACCGAATTGATCCGGCGCGGCCGGCTGATCGGCCTGCTCGCAAATTCATATGACGCCCATCGCCTGCTTACCGACGCGCATTGCGCCGCAAAACTCGGCCCGGCGGCGCCGGCGGAATTGTCGTTCCCGGCGCACAGCGCCTATCGGCTGGGAGAAAGCGCGGCGCGCCGCTTCGACGGCCATCCGGGAGCGGCCGCCACCAACGTCATCATGCGCGCGCGCGGCGCAATCAGCGAAACCGAACTGCCGCGCGCGGTCGGCGACGGCATTTATATCGGCCGCGTCTGGTACACTTATCCGATCAACGGCCAGCGGGCCGGCGATTTCACCTGCACGGTGAGCGGCGATTCCTACGTGATCCGCGGCGGGCGGCTCGCGGCGCCGCTGGCGCCGAATCATTTCCGTCTCAACGCGAATATCGAGCGGATCTTCGGCAAACCGATCGGAATCGGCCGCCGCCAGCATCGCGCAATGGTCTGGGGCGCGCCGGAAGCCTACGTCGTGCCATCGATCGCGCTTGACGCAATCGCGCTCGACACGATCGGCGCGGCCGAATCCGGCTGAATCGCCGGCTCAACGCACGCGCCGGCCGTCACGGTAAACTTCCTGTCGGCTGGTCAATCCCAGCGTATCCCATCGCGTCCAGGTCCCGTCGCGCCGGCCGTTGCGATAGCCGCCTTCAATCGCCTTGACGCCGTTGGCGTACCAGCTCGTATGCGCCCCGTTGCGCACGCCGTTGACGTAATGATCGACCGAGGCGCGCTGGCCGTTGGCGTACCAGAGCGTCCACTCCCCCGCCTGCGCGCCGTCGCGATAGTCGCCCTCGATCATGCGGGCGCCGCCGCTCCCGTACGCGACGAACACGCCGTCCTTGACCGGCTTGCCATTGACGATCTTCTGGCACCACTGCTCTTCGCCGCGGGGCGGCGGCGCGCCCATCAGCGTGGCGCCATGCGGACACGGCGGGATCGCGCCAACCGCGCCGCGTTTGCAACACGACACCAACGCGGCGATTGCGACGCTTGCCGCGATCCGGCCGAACCGCCATCCGCGGCGCCGGCGTTGGCGCTCATACCTCATCGTTGGCCGAAATTCGTCCGCATCGCGCGATTCATCGCGGACCGCTTCCGCGCGAACGCAAACGGGCGGACGACGCTCGCCGCGCCGTCCGCCCGCCGTTGATTTTCCGCTCACGGACACGATTCCAGGATTCGCGCTCCGCCGCGCATGCGCTCAGTTCGTTCCGGTCGAGCCGAGCAGATTGCCGCCCAGCGTCGGATGGCCAACGGTCTTGTCGCCAATCACGTTGACCATCGCCGCCTTGCCGGATTTGAACGCCCGCTCGAGCGCCGGAACGATATCGTCAGGCTCCGTCACATGCTCGCCATGACAGCCCATCTCGGCGAACGATTTGTCGTAGCGGATATCCTGCAACATGTTGAACGGTTCGGTCCGATCCTTCAGCATCGGCATCGATTCGAAACTCGGGCCCCACGAGCTGTTGTTATACAGCACGCAGACGATCGGCAGGTTGTAACGCGCCGCCGTCTCCATGTCGAAACCGCCGATTCCAAGACCGCCGTCGCCCATCACCAGCACCACCCGCTTGCCCGGCCGCGCCAGCTGCACCCCGATTCCCATCCCAAAGCCATGCCCCACCGGCGCGAGCGGTCCCGCGTCGATAATCTGCCCCGGGAAGCGCGCCGTGAAGCCCTGGCTCATCCAGCCCGACAGCGTGAAACTGTCGATCACCACGGTGCAATTCTTGTCGAGCACCGAGACCAGGTCCTTGGTCAGGCGCGCCGGATGGATCGGCCGGTTGCCGTGGACCTTTTTCTCGTTCTCGACCACCTGCCGTTCGAAGTTCGCGCGCACCTCGGCCAGCTCCTTGAGCCATGCGGACGAGCGGTTCTTCGAAAAATCGAGCTTCAGCTCCTTGATCCGGTTGATCATCTGGCGCAGCACCAGCTTCGGATCGCCGACCATCGGAACTTCCGCCGGCACCTGCCAGCCGATTCGCGACGGCGTGGGATCGCACTGGATATACTTGGCCTTGTCGTTCCAAGTCGGCGGACGGCCGAAATGCTCGCCGCTCCAGAAGCGGAAACCCAGCGTCAGCACCACGTCGGCGCGGCCGGTAAACGGTTTCTTAAAGGCTCCGCGCACCGCCAGCGGATGCTCCTCGGAAACCGAACCTTGCCCCGCGCGCCGCGCATAGACCGGAATCGAGGTCAGCTCCGCGAACTCCTTGAGCTCCGCCGCCGCCTGCGACCAGAACAGCCCGTCGCCGCCGGCGATCAGCGGACGCTCGGCCGCGTGCAGCAGTTCCAGCGCGCGATCGATTTTCGCCGGATCGCCCGCCGAACGGATATCGTCGGGCGTAAAGCGCTGGCCGCCCGCCCGCTGCCGCGCATCCTCGTCCTTGGTGTACAAAATGTTCTGCGGAATTTCGATCAGCGAAACGCCCTGCGGCGGCGTCAGCGCCTCGCGAAACGCCAGCCGCATGTCGAACTCGATCGTGCTGAAATCCGTCACCCGCTTGGTGTACTTGGCGAAGCTCCGCACCACGTCCGAGCCGTAGGCCTCCTGAAACGACCCCTGATGGTCCTCGGTGTTCGGATGCTGTCCCGCGATACAGACCACGGCGCTGTTGGTCATCGCCGCCAGACATAGCCCGGTCACGGCGTTGGTCAGTCCGCAACCCGCCGTGACCATGCACACGCCCGCCTCCCCCGTCATCCGCGCATAGCCGTCGGCCGCATAGGCCGTCGCCTGTTCATGGCGCATATGGACGAGTTTGATATCGTGGCCGCGCAGTTCGGCGAGTATGGGAAACAGGTGACCGCCGTTGATCGCGAAACAATAGCGCGCCCGATTTTCCTGAATGATGCGCGCGACCAATTCGCCGCCGCCTACTTTTGCCATCAGCCGATCCTCCTTGGCATATCGACGAACCCCGCGCCCGCGCCGGCCGCGGCGATTCAGATTTTTGCGTCGCCGCGGCCGTTCGATCGGCGTCGGCTTCGCCGTTTGCTTGCGGATGAATCCTTGCACATTTCGCCCGCCGCCGAAAAGCGTCCGGACGGCCGCCCCGACGTACTCCGGACTGGCCGCGCACAGCCACTCCCGCGCGCGTTTTGCGGGCATCCCATGTCAACCGCTAACCGGCCGGTTAATGCCAAAAGACGCCTACGCTCCGATCGCTAATTTTCCCAAGAGCGTTGATCACGCCCGCAAAGCCTGTAACTCTGGCGGCTTCGTGAACGCGCGAGACGATCAACATGGTCCACGCCACGGCCCTCCAATTACGTCTATCGGCAGCGCCGGTTCACGGCGCGCCGCCGCGCGCCAGCGGATTAACAGGATTATTGCGGCCTGCTGCGCCTTGATTCTATGCGTCGCCGCAACCGCCCGCACGGCGGCGGCCTTCAGCCTGACGGACCCGCAAACCTGGCCCGCCGCGCTCGATCCCCATAATTGGCCGTTTACCCTCTTTCCAGTGCCGGAAGTCGCCACCGACCCCAACTCGGGCGTCACCTATGGAGTTCTGTTCGCGACCCTGTTCAAGGACAAAAACAATAACATCGACTATATTTTCGCGCCCGACATCAATAACAACACCGTGATGGGCGTGGGCGGCGAACTGCGGCTCTTTGGCTACCCCTCCGAAGACACGCAATGGTACGCGCAGGCCGGCGCGTCGCAGCGGATTGCGCGTAACGTCGATCTCGATTACGCAACCGGCCGCACTCATCAGCAATGGTGGTCGATGAATCTGCGCTTTTTCTTCGAGCGCGATCCCACCGACCGCTTCTTCGGCATCGGCAATAATACGCCGCTGCGCGATCAGACCAACTTCACCACCGAACAGATTTATATGCAGGCGCTGTTCGGATGGAACATCACGCACACGCTTCAACTCGGCTTCTTCACGCGGCCGCGCTTCGTGCGTATCCGGCCCGGCGTGTTCACTACTTTGCCGTCGATTTTCCAGCTCTTCCCCAAGGTCAATGGCCTCAACGGCGGCACCGAAATCTACAACGAGGCGCGCGTGACCTACGATACGCGCGACTCC
>DAHZDR010000200.1 GCA_027403435.1 Deltaproteobacteria bacterium | reverse complement strand
CGCCTGCCGCCGCGATCGCGCCTGCTTCGTCGCCGGGGATTAGCCGCGCCGCCGGATTCCGGCGCGCGCCGGCCGTTGACATCGCGCGCCGCCCGCCGGACGATCGTCTCGCGCCGTCATGCGCCGCCAGGGAGAATCCGTCCGATGGCCTCCGCAACCACCGATCGCCGCGCCGAAATCGCGGCCGCCGCCGATCCGGCCGATCTGGTCGCCCCCGATTGCCGCGGGCTGAATTTCTACCGTATCGATCGCGCGCTGCGCGATCTGCTCGACCTGCATATGCCGCCGCCGCTGCGCGCCGCGATGGAGCCGCATCTGGAGCGCCTCGGCGAGCTCGCCGGCGGCCGGCTCGACGAACTTGCGGAACTCGCCGACAAGCATCCGCCGACGCTCCATCCGCGCGATCGTTTCGGCCGCGATCATGATTGGATCGAGTTCCATCCCGCCTACCGCGAAATGGAGCGGATCGCGTTCGCCGACTTCGGGATGCATGCGATGGCGCATCGGCCGGGCGTGCTCGGATGGCCCGCGCCGCTGCCCTATATCGCCAAGTACGCGTTTCAGTATCTGTTCGCGCAGGCCGAGTTCGGCCTGATGTGCCCGATCAACGTCACCGACACCGGCGCGGTGCTGATCGAACGCTACGCCGACGACGGCCTCAAGCGCCGCTATTTGCCGCGGATGCTTTCGCAGAACTTCGAGGAATTACTCAAGGGCGCCCAGTTCATGACCGAGCGGGCGGGCGGTTCCGACCTCGCCGGCAGCTCCGTGACCGCGCGCCGCGACGGCGACCATTGGCGCCTCCACGGCGACAAATGGTTCTGCTCCGCCGTCGATGGCGATGTGGTGCTGTTGCTCGCCCGTCCCGAGGACGCGCCGGCCGGCTCCGCCGGTTTGGGCCTGTTCCTGATGCCGCGCCATCTGGAGAACGGCGAGCGCAACAGCTACCGCGTCGCGCGCCTCAAGGACAAGCTCGGCACCCGCGATATGGCCAGCGGCGAAGTCGTGCTCGAAGGCGCCGTCGCTTACCATTTGGGCAAAATCGATCGCGGCCTGCGCCAGATGATGGACATGGTCAATCTGAGCCGGATGTCGCATGGCGCGCGCGCCGCCGGCATGATGCGCCGCTGCCTCAATGAATCGCTGGTCGCCACCCGCCATCGCCGCGCCTTCGGCCGCGCCGTGATCGAGCATCCGCTGATGCGCCGGCAGTTGATGAAGCTGATGGTCCCGACCGAGCAGGCGCTGTCGGTCTTCGCCTTCGACGCCGTGATGATGGACGCGGCGCGCGCCGGCGACGCCGCCGCCGAGCGCGTGATGCGCATGCTCACCGCGTTGCTAAAGTTCCGCGCCTGCCGCGACAATCCGCGCGTCGCGACCGGCGCGATGGAGGCGCGCGGCGGCAACGGCTATATCGAGGACTGGGTCAACTCCCGCCTGATCCGCGACGCCCATATCGGCGTGCTCTGGGAGGGCACGAGCAATATCAACGCGCTCGATGTCGTCGATCGCGCCGTCGCCAAGGCCCGCGGCCATCTGGAACTGGCCCGCGCGCTCAAAGCCCGGCTCGATGCAGCGGCGGCCGCGCCGGCGGCGCTGCGCGTGGAAATCGCGACGCTGATCGATCGCGCGATCGTCTTTGTCGAGGAGGTCGCCGGCAATCCGCGCAACGAGAAATTCGATCGGCTGGCCGCTGGCGCCCTTTACCATTGCGCCAGCGCCGCCCTGATGGCTTGGGAGGGCGCGACCCTCGCCGCGCGTGGCGGCGACGCCCGCCGGATGCTGCTCGCGCGGATGGTCATCGACCATCGCCTGCGCCCCGCCGATCCGCTGGCGCCGCGCGCCGACGATCGCGAGGACGAGGCGATTTCCCTGCTGCTCGGCGACGCTCCCGTTGCGCTCGCCGACGCCGCGCGCCTGGCCGTCCCCGCCTGAGCGGGGCTTGCGCCAAGCCTCGCGGGCGCTAGGCTTTGAGCCATGATGGACGCGACCCCGCCAATCGCGGCCGAGAGCTCTCCGGCGGCTCGTTGGCGCGCGCCGGCGGAGGGTCTGGGCGCGGCGCTGCTCTTCGGCCTGAGCACCCCCTTTGCCAAGCTGCTGCTGCCGCATAGCGATCCGCTCACGCTGGCGGCGATGCTCTATCTTGGCGCGGGCGCCGGACTGTTCCTGTTCGCGGCGTGCGCGCGGATGTTTGCGCCGCCGGGCCCGCCGCGCGAGGCCGGGCTCGCGCGCGCCGACCTGCCCGCGATGGCGGGCGTGGTGATTTTCGGCGGCGTCCTCGGTCCGATCCTGATGCTCACCGGACTCCAGCATCTCTCCGCCGTCGCCGGATCGCTGCTGCTCAATCTGGAGACGCCTTTCACGATTCTGCTCGCGCTGGCGATCTTCGGCGAGCATTTGGGGCGGCGCGAAACGCTCGGCGCGGCGGCGATCGTCGGAGGCGCCTTGGCGTTGGGCGCGCGGGGCGCCGGATCGCGCGCTTTGAGCGGCGATTCGATCGGCGTGATCGCGATCGCGGCCGCCTGCTTTTTCTGGGCGATCGACAACAATCTTACCCAGCGCCTGTCGCTGCGCGATCCGGTCGCGGTAACGCGCTTCAAAACCTCGGCCGCCGGTGGCGTGATGCTCGCGATTGCGATCTTGCGCGGCGGCGCGGCGCCGCGCGCGGCGGTAATCGCGGCGGCGCTCGCGCTTGGCACGGTTAGTTACGGGCTGAGCCTGATCCTTAATATCCGCGCGCTACGCCTGCACGGCGCGGCGCGCCAGGCGGCCTATTTCGCGACCGCGCCGTTCGCCGGAGCGATCGCCGCCGCGCTCGTGCTCGGCGAGCGGTCCGGAACGGATACGCTGGCCGCCGGCCTGCTGATGGCGCTGGGCGCCGCCGCGCTCGTGACCGCGTCCCATGCCCATTGGCATCGCCACGAGCCGCTCGCGCACGAGCACGCCCACGTCCACGACCAGCATCACGCGCACCCCCATCCGGCGGACGTTCCGCGCGCCGTTGCGCATTCGCATTGGCATCGCCACGAGCCGCTCACGCACGCCCATCCGCACTCTTCCGACGCGCATCATCGCCACGGCCATTGATCCGCCGCGCCGCCGCGCGCCACGATTTGTACTGACCGTCCGTATGCGGCATAAAGCGTCGTTATCGCAGCATCCGTAGCCTGACCACGCTTCCCTCATCCGTGGCGCGCGATTACTGTCGATTGCCATGTCTGCCGCCATCGGACCTGCCGCATCCTCTGGCGCGCTCGGCCATTTAGATCCGCCAGCCTCTGGTCCGTTCCGCCGCCTGGCGTTCGCTGCTCCATATCTTCCGCTTCTTGTCGAGGCCGGCGCCGTAACCGCGCTCTTCGCGATCGTCTTCCATTGCATCGGCGGAGCCAAGTTCCCCAATGACGACGCCTATATCGGCCTGCATAATGCGCAGGTGTTGTGGCTGGGCCACGACGCCGCATATCGCGGCGTTCCGGCGCTCGTCGGAGCGACCAGCGGCGTTCATCTTGCGCTCCTGATGCTCTTTGAGAGTTTAGTCAGCCCGGCGCCGTTGGCGCTGTTCGTGCTTTGCGCCGCCGCCGCGGTCGCGTACGTGCTGGCCATCCATGCGTTGTGCTTGAACGCCGGATGTTCGCGGGCAATCGCGTTCGCCTTTGCAATCGCGAGCCTGTGCTTCGCCGGGAGCCTGTTTCAGTTCCTGAACGGACTCGAAACCGGCCTCGCGATGACGGCGGTGGCTTGCGACCTGGCGCTGCTGGCCTCGAACCGATATCGCTGGTTGCTCGCGATCCTCTGTGGCCTGATGCCGTTTGTGCGGCCCGAACTGGCGGTGTTGAGCCTTGGCTCGATGCTGATAGTGTTTGGCGATTCCACAAAATCGCGCGGCGAAAAGACCGTCGCCGCCGCATTGGCAATCGCCGCGGCGATCCCCTTCCTGGCCTGGTACTGGATCGACACCGGGAGCTTCATTCCCTCGACGATCGACGCCAAAAACTATTTCTACGCCCAGGCCAACCTGCCGATGGCCGCGAAGTTCATCTGGTTTGCGCAGAGCATGATCGTCGGGATCGTATATGCGTTCCCGATCTTTCTCTGCGTCCCGGCGATCCGTTCGCGGCCGCTCAGGGCGCTTTGCCTGTCCTTCGTGGCGATCGTGCTGTTCGCCTATCTGGAACGGCTGCCCGGAGGCCTGCGCTTTAACTCCGGCAGATATCTGTTCATTTTCGTTCCGATCGTCCTGTACGGCCTCATCGACGCATATGCCGCGCCCGAGCCATGGCGCCGCCGGCTCGCGCGGCGATGCATGGTCGCGGCGCTCATCCCCACCGTTGGCGCCGCCGTTCAGCAATACCAGAGCTACAAATATTACCTGACGTTTTATCGGGCCGGCGTGGTCGAGACCGTCGCCTGGGCGAATGCCCATATCCCGCCGGGCGCGATGGTGATGGTGCACGACGCCGGCTATGTCGCCTATGCCGGCGATTTCCGGCTGGTTGACCTGACCGGCCTGAAGACGCCGCGGTCTGTCGCCATCAATCGCCAATTGACCTTCCCCGCCAACGGCGCAATGCGTCCGCAAGCCATGGCGGAAATCGCGGATCTGTTTCATCCGCGCTATCTGATCGCCGTGAAGTCCTGGAACGCGGACTACCGGATCGCCCAATCGCTGCGGCGCGACGGCTGGCGCGTGACGCGGATCTTCGAAAGCGCGCGCGCGCCGCGCGACGCCGAGATTTATGAAATCTTCGCTTTGCGCAAAAATTGACCGCTCCACGGCGGGCGCCGGCGGACGCGATCGGCGGGCCTGACGCCGTCGAATGCGGGCGGAACGTATGGTTCCGTCCGGTCTGGCCGCGAAAAAATCCGCGCGGCTATTTGATCGCGAGCGCGTTGGGCGGCGAGCCCACTCCGCCCGGAATATTGAGCGGCGCCGAGGTGAAGAAAAACTCATAGCGGCCGTCGCGCGCGCAATCCTCGGCCAGTTCCTCCAGGTTCCACATCTCGCCGATCGGCATCCCGAAAAACGACAGCAGGTGGAAATGCAGCAGGTCGTTCGACTCCATGGAATCCGCCGTGCGCGGCGGCGGCATCACCTCCAGCGCCGGCGAATCCGACGCGGCCGCGGCGATCCGGTTGTCCCACAGCCATTTGGCGACGCGCGGCGTGCCCTCGATTCCGGGACAGCGCGTTTTGGCCGCCAGCGCGGCCTTTTGCTCCGGCGTCATCGCCAGGTACGCCTTGGTCCAGCCGATGCGCACCAGCAGCGCGTCGCCCGCCCGCAGCGCGGTCCGCTGCTCGGCCAGGGTTTCCTGCAATTCCTCGAACGGAATCATGTCGTTGGTGGTAAAATCGATCGTCCGTCCGTGCCGCTCGTGATAGCGCGCGATATCGGCCAGCACGCCGCGCCCCGCGATTCCGCGCCGCGCCAGATTGTCGATGCCGAGCTTCGTGCCGCCGTAGCCGGTCACTTCAGCGTCGGGAATGCCGTTGTAGGCGCCATGCCGCGGATGCTTGACGTGGCAGAGCGCGTCCCATTGCGAGGACGCCTGCGGATAAAAATTATCCAGATAGTCGTCGAGAATATGGGCGGCGTACCGCTTGATTACATGGGTATGCTTGCCGCGGCCGAAGAGCGGCGGATCGGGAATATTGATCGACAGATTGAGCGCAAACACCCGTCCGCTGCGAATCGATCCGGCGGCTTCGACCACCACCTCCGGCGTCATCAGGTTGATCGTCCCGAGTTGATCGTCGTCGCCGAACACGCCCCATGCCGCTTCGGCCGGAGCGCCGGGCCGAATCGGCAATTCGTCATGCCGCGGAATCCGTGGCTCGGGCGCCCGCGGCCGCGCCGGGGCCGCTGTGGGCGCCGCGGCGGTCGCGCGGCGAGCGCGCGCCATCGCCGCCGGTTGC
>DAHZDR010000173.1 GCA_027403435.1 Deltaproteobacteria bacterium | reverse complement strand
CTCGCCCATGCCGATTCGCGCGATTGTCTTCGATCTTGACGGCACGCTTGCCGACACCGAACCGCTGCATTTCGAGGCCTTCGCCGCGGCCCTGCGGCCGGAAGGGATCGCGCTCGATCGCGCCGACTATTTCGCGCGGCTAATCGGCTACAACGATCGCGATTGCTTCGCGGTCGTGCTCGCCGAACATGGCCGGCCGCACGGCGAAGTTCAACTGGCGGAACTGATCGATCGCAAAGCCGCGATCTACGGTGCGACGATCGCGCGGCGCGACGTGCTCTATCCGGGCGCCGCGGAATTCGTCCGGCGATGCGCCGAACGGTTCCCGCTGGTCCTGGTGACCGGCACGCTGCGAGCCGAGGCCGAAGCGATTTTGGACGGTGGCGGCTTGCGTCCGCTGTTTCTCGAAATTATCGCGGCCGAAGACGTGACGCGCGGCAAACCCGATCCCGAAGGATTTCTCGCCGCGCTTGGCCGCCTCGGTTTTAGGCTGCGGCCGCGGCCGTCGATCGTCGCGGCCGAATGTCTCGCGATCGAGGACACCGCCGCCGGAATCGCCGCCGCGCGCGCCGCCGGGATGCGCGTGCTGGCGTTGCGCCATACCGCCGGCGCGGATGCGCTGGCCGGCGCCGATCTGACGCGGCCGTCGATCGCCGCAACCGACCTCGACGAGGTGCTGCGGCATTTCGCCGCCGCGCGCTGACGTTCGCGGCGCCGGGTTCAGCGGAGCGCTTCGAGCAGCCGTTCCGGCAGGCGGTCGAAGGGACCGTTCGACATGCAGACGATAACGTCGCCGGGCCGCGCGTCGGCGACGATCTGGGCGAAGATGGCGCCGGTATCGGGATAGGCGGCGGCGATCGGGCCGCGCGCGCCGATCGCCGCCGCAAGCGTGTCGGTATCGAGCCGATCGGCCGGCGGAATCGGATCGTTTTCCTTGAAGTAAACCGCGCCGAGATAGACGCGCGCGGCGCGATCGAAGGCGCCGGCGAATCCTTGCTGAAAGACCGCCCGGCGCGCGGTATTCGAGCGCGGCTCGAACGCCGCCAGCAGCCGGCGGCCGGCGAAACGTTCGGCGAGCGCTTCGAGCGTCGCGGCGATCGCCGTCGGATGATGCGCGAAGTCGTCAATCACCGTGATTCCACGCGCCTCGCCGACGATCTCCTGGCGCCGCTTCACGCCGCTGAACGACGCGAAACCGCGCGCGATCGCCGCCGCGTCGATACCGCATTCACGCAGCAAAACCCATACGCCGAGCGCGTTCGCCACGTTCATCCGGCCGCCGATCGGCAGGCGGATTTCGTCCGTCACGCGCCGTCCCTCGCGTTCGATCGCGAAGCGCGCGCCGGCCGCCGCGACCGTCACGCCGGCGGCGCGAAATTCTCCCGCGCGCAGGCCGAAGGTCACCCGGCGCGCGCGCGTCTTCGCGCTCACCTCGAGCGCATGCGGATAATCGGCGCATACGACGAGCACGCGCGCTTCGTCCATCCGCTCGGCCAGGGCGCGGAACGACGATTTCACGTGCTCGAGATCGCGATAGATATCGGCGTGGTCGAATTCGACCGCCGTGAGAATCGCGCCTTGCGGACGGTAATGCAGGAACTTCGGCCCTTTGTCGAAAAACGCGGTGTCGTATTCGTCGCCTTCGATCACGAAATCCTCGCCGGCGCCAAGACGATAGTTAGCCTCGAAATCGCGCATGATCCCGCCGACCAGCACGGAAGGATCGCGTCCCGCCGCCGCCAGCGTCCGCGCCATCATTGCGGTCGAAGTGGTCTTGCCATGGGTTCCGGCGACCATCAGCACGCGCCGATCGTGAAGAAAAAAACGCCATAGCGCCTCGGGCATCGAGATGTACGGAATCGCGCTGGCGAGCAGCGCCGCCGCCTCAGGATTCGCCCGCGTCACGACGTTGCCGACAATCGCGAGATCGGGCCGCGGATCGAGATTCGCGGGAGCGTAGGGAATCCGCGCCGCGACCCCCAGCGTTTTGAGCAGCGACGCGGTCGGCTCGTAAAGCTGGCTGTCGGAGCCGGTCACGCGCATCCCGCGCGCGGCGAGCATCCCCGCCAGCGCCGCCATCGCGGAGCCCGCCACGCCAAGCAAATGCACGTGACTGACGGTCGCGGGAATCCGCGCCATCCGCGCCGCCGATTCGGCGGAAACCTCAAAGGACATTCCGATCAACCTCGATTCGCCGTCCGCCGCCGCGCCAACCGATTCACAACCGCGCGTGGCGCAGGCGCAGCGAATTCGCCACCACCGAAAGCGAACTCGCGCTCATCGCCGCGCTGGCGATCATCGGATTCAGCAGCAGTCCGATGAACGGATAGAGCGCGCCCGCCGCAATCGGCACGCCGAGCACATTGTAAACGAACGCGAAAAACAGATTCTGCCGGATATTGCGCATGGTGGCGCGGCTCAGATGGATCGCGCGAACGATACCCGTCAGATCGCCCTTGACCAGCGTGACGCCGGCGCTCCGCATCGCGACGTCCGTCCCCGTGCCCATCGCGATTCCGACCGTCGCGGCGGCCAGCGCCGGCGCGTCGTTGATGCCGTCGCCGGCCATCGCCACCACGCGGCCTTCCGCCTGCAAGCGGCGCACGGTCTCGGCCTTGTCCGCCGGCATCGCGTCGGCGACGACATCCTCGATCCCCAGCCGGCGCGCGACCGCTTCGGCGGTGGCGCGGCTGTCGCCAGTCAGCATCACGACGCGGATTCCCATGCGCGCCAGTTGCGCGAGCGCCTCGGGCGTCGATTCTTTGATCGGATCGGCGACCGCGATCAGTCCGGCGGGCGCTTCGTCGATCGCGACGAATACGACCGTGGCGCCTTCCTTCTGAAGTTGCGCCGCGCGCGCGCGCAAATCCGCCACGGCCGCGTCCGCGCCCTTGAAAATCGCCGTCCGGCCAACCGCGACCTTCCGCCCCATCACCGTCCCGGCGACGCCCATGCCGGTGGTCGATTGGAAATCGTCAACCTTGGCGAATTCGAGTCCGCGGCCGCTGGCGCCCGCCGCGATCGCCGCGGCCAGCGGATGCTCGCTCAGGCGCTCGACGCTCGCCGCCAGCCGCAGCAGTTCGTTTTCCGCGGTCGCTCCGAGCGTTTCGACCGCGGCCAGCTGTGGTTTGCCGGCGGTCAGGGTGCCGGTTTTGTCGATCACGACCGTGTCGATCTTTTCCATCAACTCGAGCGCCTCGGCATTGCGAATCAGCACGCCGGCGAGCGCGCCCCGTCCCGTGCCGACCATCACGGCGAGCGGCGTCGCGAGTCCGAGCGCGCAGGGACAGGCGATTATCAGCACCGCGACCGCCGCCAGAATCGCATGGGCCAAACGCGGCTCGGGACCGGCCAGATACCAGGCCGCGAAAGCCACCGCCGCCGCCATCAGCACCATCGGCACGAAATAGCCGGAGACCAGATCGGCCATCCGCTGAATCGGCGCGCGGCTGCGCTGCGCCTCCGCGACCATCCGCACAATCCGCGCGAGCACGGTCTCCGCGCCGACCCGCTCCGCGCGCATCACGAACGAACCGGAGCCGTTGACCGTCGCGCCGATCACGCGATCGCCCGCGGTTTTCCCGACCGGCATCGGCTCGCCCGTAATCATCGATTCATCGACCGCGCTCGAACCTTCGATAACCGCGCCGTCAACCGGAATTTTCTCGCCCGGCCGCACGCGCAGCGAATCGCCGGGCGTGACGCGGTCGAGCGCGACATCCTCCTCGGCTCCGTCCGGCCGCACGATCCGCGCCGTCCGCGGCGCCATCCCGAGCAACGCCCGGATTGCGCCCGCCGTGCGCCCGCGCGCGCGCAATTCCAGCACTTGGCCGAGCAGCACCAGCGCGGTGATTACCGCGGCGGCCTCGAAATAAATCGGCGGCTGGCCGGTCGCGCCGTCCGCCGCCGGCGGAAAAATTCCCGGCGCGAGCGCGGCGACCAGGCTGTAGCCGTAGGCGATTCCCACGCCGAGCGAAATCAGCGTGAACATGTTGAGGCTGCGATTCACGAGCGAACGCGCCCCGCGCACGAAAAACGGTTGCGCGCCCCATAACACCACCGGCGTCGCCAGCAGCAGCTCGATCCATACGACCGCGCGCATGCCGCCGAGCGCCCGTCGCATCGGCATCCCCGGCCACGCCGCGGCCATCGAGAGCGCGAGCAGTGGGACCGATAGCGCCGCGCTGATCCAGAACCGGCGCGTCATGTCGATGAGCTCGGGATTCGGCGGCTCCGCGCCGGACGCGGCGAATCCCGCGAGCCGCGCCTCCAGCGCCATTCCGCACTTCGGACAGGCGCCGGGGCTGGCGCTCGTCACCTCGGGATCCATCGGGCAGAAATATTCCGCGCCCGTCGGCGCCGCGGCCGGCCGCACAGTCGGCGGCGCGGGCGGATTCGCCGCGCGCGACAGATAGGTCTCCGGCGCGGCGGCGAATTTCTTCAGGCAGCCTTCGCCGCAGAAAAACCAGACGCGCCCGGCGTGTTCATGGCGCCATTTGGCGCGCGCCGGATCGACCGTCATTCCGCATACCGGATCCTTCGCCGGCGCCGCCTGCGCGCCCGCGCCGGCGGGTTCCCGATGAGTTCCGCATTTATGTTCCATGCTTGTCACGCCGGAAAGCGATCGAGCGCGCCGATCAATCGTCGATTTTGGCGCGCGCGCCGCGGTCCGTCTAGCCGGCGGCTTCGAGCGCTTCCATCACGCGGTCGTGAAGCATCGGCCGGAAGTCGCGAATCGCCTGGTTGTCGCGCCGCGGATGCACCCGGTTGGTCAGCA
>DAHZDR010000159.1 GCA_027403435.1 Deltaproteobacteria bacterium | reverse complement strand
CTGGACGCGGGCGAGGGCCAGCTCGAACTGCTCGCCCGCAAGGACGCGCCGCCGGCTGACGCCGCCGCGGCGCCGCCAGCCGACCCGGAACCGGCTGAGCCGCAATCCTGAGCGGGTCGGCGGTCGCGGATTGGCGGGTTATTCCGGAGCGGCCGGCCAGCGCGGCTGAAAGCGAGGGGGAGAGGGAAATCGCGGCGGCTAAGCAAATCGGCGCAATCCGATCAGGAGTCGCGGCGTCGCGAGCGGCGCGGCCGGCGATCCTGGGCTGGATCAACCGAATCGCCGGCGTGCCGCGGCTCTACGGCGTGACGGCCGCCGTGATCGCGGGCGACGCGGGGGGAAATCTCGGCGCCGCGATTCCGCTGTGGATCGCCGCAACGATCGCGCTTGGCGCCGCGGCCCTGATGACGGCGCGGCGGCCGGCGGCGGGATTGCTCGCGGCCTATCTGGCGTTGGCCGCGGCGGCGACGATGCCAATCTCCCGGCTGTTGAATCCGGTCGGCGGTCCCCTCAGCCTCGCGCGCTTTGCCGACGGCTCAACGCTGACGATCGTCGGACGAATCGCGCGCGAGCCGGAACGCGAAAGCGGCGGCCGCACCTATCTGTTTGTCGCAACCACGCGGGCGGGCGCGACCCCGGACCGGCTCGGCCCGAATCGCGGCCTCGTGCGGGTGACGATGCGCGGCGATTCGGCCCGCATGCGGCTTGGCGAGATCGTCGAAGCGCGCGGCGGAATCCGCTTTCCGCGCAACGACGGAAATCCCGGCCAATTTGACTATCGCCAGTGGCTGCTGCGCCAGGGAATCGCGGCGACGATGTTCGCCGGAACGAAAAAAGCCGCGCGGGCCGCGCCGATCCGGATACTGTCGTACGCGCCGAGCTTCCCCGGAACCTTGATCGAAAACGCTCGCCGGCGAATCGGATCGCTAATCGACGCCAACCTGGCCTATCCCGCGAACGTCGAGATGCGCGCGCTGATCATCGGCGACCGCGGCGGTATCGACGAGGCGCTGCGACGCCGCTTCGCCTTCACCGGCATGGCGCATCTGCTGGTGATCTCGGGATTGCATCTGGGCATCGTCGCCGGCGCGGCGTTTATGCTGACGCGCCTGCTGATGGGCTTTTTCCCGGCGTTGATGGCGCGCGGCTACGCCAACAAAGCCGCGGCCCTGACGGCCGCGATCGCGGCGGCCGCCTATGCGGCGATCGCGGGCCATCATGTGTCCACGATCCGGGCGCTGCTGATGGTGACCGCGTACGCGCTGGCGATTGTGCTGGATCGATCGCGTGAACTGATGTCGAGTCTCGCGCTGGCGGCGTTGGTAATCTGCCTGGCGCTGCCCGGATCGACCGCGGATATCGGCTTTCAGCTTTCGTTCGTTTCGGTCGCGGCGATCGTGCTTGGGATGCGCCGGTTCACGGCGTGGTGGCGGATACGCTTCGCGGCGGACGGACCGGCGACGAAATTCCGCCTGGGCGAAACGGCGGTGGGCTATGTCGCGGTGTCCTTCTGGGCGCTAATCGGCACGGCGCCGCTCGCCGCCTATTACTTCAACCAGTTTTCGCTGGTCGGATTGGCCGCCAACGCCGTGGTCGTGCCGATTATGGGCTTCGGCGCGATAATCGCGGGACTGACCGCCGCCGCGCTGCTTTGCGTAAACGCGGCGGCGGCCGGCGCGGTGATGCGTCTGGCGGGCGGACTGGCGGATCTCGGCACGGCGCTCGCCGGATGGTTTTACCGCTGGCCATACGGATGGACCCGGATTTTCACGCCGACGGTCGTCGAAATCGCGATCGCGTACGGGCTGATCGCGCTGTGGCTGCTGGCGCCGCCGGCCGCCGCCGGATTTTCTGACCGCTTCCGCCGCGATGGCGATCGCGCGGGCGAGGGCGTTGCGCGGCGTATCTGGCGGCGGCGGGCCGCCGCGCTGATGCTCACGGCGTTGGCGCTCGACGCCGGCTGGTGGACGTGGCGGCGCTACTTCAACGACGAACTGCGCATCGCCTTTCTTGCGGTGGGCGAGGGCGACGCGGCGGTGATCCGTTTTCCGGGTTCGCGCGTGATGCTGATCGACGGCGGCGGCGGCTTTCGCGGCGCCTTCGATCCAGGCGAGCGGATCGTCGCGCCCTATCTGTGGGAACACAAAATCATGCGGGTGGATTACGCCGTGGTGAGCCATCCCGACCACGACCATTTCGGCGGCCTGATTTTCCTGACGCGGAACTTCCATCCGCGCGAGTTCTGGACCAGCGGCGTCGGCAGCGACGATTCGAGTTACGCGCGGCTGCTGGCCGCCGTGCGCGTGGTGAACGCCCGGCCGCTGGTATGCGGCGCCGGAACCCCGGCGCGAACGATCGGCGGCGTTGTCGTGCGCTGCCTGTGGCCGCGGCCAGGCGTGACCGAACGCAAGGACAATAACGCGTCGATGGCGATCCTGATGCGTTATGACGGACGGGCGGCGTTGTTCACCGGCGACCTCGAGGCCAAGGGCGAACGCGAACTGGTCGCGACCGGCGCGGCGCTGCGCGCCGACGTGATCAAGGTTCCGCATCACGGCAGCGCGACCTCCTCCAGCCCGGAACTGATCGCGGCGGTGCGGCCGCGGCTGGCGGTGATTTCCGACGGCTACCTGAACCGTTTCGGCTTTCCGGCGCCGGACGTGG
>DAHZDR010000158.1 GCA_027403435.1 Deltaproteobacteria bacterium | reverse complement strand
TAATTTTAAGGTCCTCGCCGAATCGCCAAATGATCCATCATATCTTTTGCTATAAGACGGTTTAACGGGATAATTTATCGTCAAAGCGGCGCTAAAATCGTCCATAAAAACGCACGTAAAACGCGGCTACGGCGGTTCGGGCAACAAACATACCCAGCGGTAAGATTAAACCGACGCCGCCGATGAATCATGACGCGCCGGTTAACTGTTCCAAGCGACGGGTGAGAATTTTTCCTTGCAGGACTTCAATCCGGCGGCCACGGCGGTTAGGGCTCCAGCCGCTCCATCATGCGCGGAAAGGGCGCGGCCTCGCGCACATGATGGAGGCCGCAGAGCCAAGTCACGGCCCGCTCGATACCCATGCCGAAGCCGGCATGGGGCACGGAGCCGTAGCGGCGCAGGTCCAGATACCAGTTGAACGGTTCGAGCGGCAGTTGCCGCTCCAGGATACGCGCGCGCAAAGTCGCGTAATCGTCCTCGCGCTGGCCGCCGCCGATAATCTCGCCATAGCCTTCCGGCGCCAGCATATCGACGCATAGCGCCAGCTCGGGACGGGCCGGGTCGCGCTTCATATAGAAGGGTTTGCACGCGGCGGGATAGCGATGGACCAGCATCGGCGTCGCAAAATCGTTCGACAGCGCGGTTTCCTCGTCGCCGCCCAGGTCGTCGCCCCATTGCACCGCGAAACCCTTGGCGCGCAAGCGTTCGATAGCCTCGTCGTAGGCGATCCGGGCGAAGGGTTTTTGCGCGGCGCGCGCCAGCGGCGCGAGGTCGCGCTCGAGCGTCTTCAGCTCCGCGCCCCGGCGCTCGAGGACGCGCGTGACGATATAGGCGACAAAATCCTCGGCCAGTTGCATGTCGTCGTCGAGATTGAAGTAGGCGACCTCCGGCTCGACCATCCAGAATTCCGTCAGATGGCGGCGGGTTTTGGATTTTTCGGCGCGGAAGGTCGGTCCGAAGCAATAGACCTTGCCGAAGGCGAGCGCGCCCGCCTCGGCATAGAGTTGCCCACTTTGCGTCAGATAAGCCTTGCGCTCGCCGAAATAGTCGATCTCAAACAGATTGGTCGTGCCTTCGCACGATGTCGGCGTCAGAATCGGCGCGTCGAACAGCACGAAGCCGCGCTCGGCGAAAAAGTCCCGGCAGGCCGCCGCGACCTCGCTGCGGATACGCAGAATCGCGTGCTGGCGGGAGGATCGAATCCACAGATGGCGCTGGTCGAGCAGAAACGCCACGCCGTGCTCCTTGGGCGTGATCGGATAGTCGGTCGCGGGCGCGACCACGTTGAGCCGTTTCACCATCAATTCGCGCCCGCCGGGCGCGCGCTGATCCTCGCGCACCACGCCGGTGACTTCGAGCGAGGTCTCCTGGCCCAGATGGTCGGCGGCGGCGAACGCCTCGGGGCCGAGATCGTTGATTCCGGCGACGCATTGGCAGACGCCGGTCCCGTCGCGCACCAGCAGGAAATGCACCTTGCCGCTGGAGCGGCGGTTGTAAAGCCATCCGCGCAAGGTCACTTCCTCGCCCGGATGGCGTCCCAGATCCTCAATATAAACCCACGCCATGGTCGCAAGTTTAGGCGGATACCACGAGATTATCGAGCATCCGGCCGCGAACGGATAGAATTGGTTCGCGATGCTGGCGGGAATGAACGGTCTCGACTACGGAATTATCGCGATTGTCGCGGTGAGCGCGCTGCATGGATTGACGCGCGGCGTTATTCGGATGGCGACGTCGATCGTGTCGCTCGGCGCGGGAATTTACGCGGCCTCGGTCTATTACGGCCGCGCCGGGCGCCTCGCCGCGGCCTATCTGAAAACGGGACCGGCGCTAAGCGCGTTTATCGGCTACGCGACCGTCTTCGCGATCGTTTTTATCGCGGTCGCATACGTCGGCGGGCGGGCGACGCGGCTCGCCCGGGCGATTCATCTGAATTGGGCCGATCGGCTGGCGGGAGCGGCGTTCGGCGCCGCGCTCGGCGCAATCATCGCCGGATTGGCGGTCGTGGTCCTGACCACGGTTCTGCCGGATAATGCGCCGCTGCTGGCCAATTCCCGGCTCGCGCCGCGCGTCTTGCGCTACAACCAGATGCTGCTCGCCTACGTGCCGCCGCAGGTGAAGGACCAATACGAGCGCAAGCGTCAGGAGCTTTACCGTGAATGGGCGCCGAAGATCGAAAACCCCGGAGCGCCGCCCGCGCCGGCGGCCACTCCGGGGCCTTCATGAAAGCGGCGGCGAACCGTCCGCTCAGGC
The DNA here is from genome assembly GCA_027403435.1 of Deltaproteobacteria bacterium. Taxonomy (GTDB): domain Bacteria; phylum Desulfobacterota; class Binatia; order Binatales; family Binataceae; genus JADMIL01. Next base: position 356 of record DAHZDR010000158.1, on the reverse strand, counting down.
GATTGCGTTTTCGACCGCGGTCACCAGTTGCTTCTTGGGCACGGCGCCGATGATCTGCTCTTTCACTTCGCCGCCCTTGACGATCACCAGGTTCGGGATGCCGCGGACGCCGAAGCGGGCCGGCGTCATCTGATTATCGTCAACGTTAATCTTTACCACCTTGAGGCGGCCCGCATATTCGTTGGCAAGCTCGTCAACGATCGGCGCGATTGCGCGGCACGGCGCGCACCACGGCGCCCAAAAATCGATCAAGACCGGCTTGTCAGCTTTCAGCACTTCCTGCTCGAAGCTGGCGTCGGTCACATGCTGAACGTTCTCATTGGCCATCGGGACTTCTCTCCTTGCCGCGGCGTTAC
>DAHZDR010000331.1 GCA_027403435.1 Deltaproteobacteria bacterium | reverse complement strand
CGGTCGCCGCCGGGGCCAACGTGTTCGTTTCCGGATCGGGGATTTTTGGCCATCCGGACTATGCCGCGATGATCGCGGCGATGCGCGCGCGGATCGCCGCCGCGTGAGGCCGCACGGACGCGCGATAGGTGGACAGGTCGCGGTTTAGCGGCGCTTTATCGCCGTTGGCTATCAACCCCTGCGCGGCCGCGCGAGGCGGGCCGCTGCGAGGCGCCAGGTGACGCCCCAAACCGAATTCTTCGCCGGTCCTTATCCGCGAATTTTCGCCCATCGCGGGGCCAGCGGCGATTTTCCCGAAAATACGCTGCCGGCGTTCGCCGCGGCGGCTGATTTGGGCGTCGCCTATCTCGAGCTGGACGTTCATATGACGCGCGACGGCCGGATTGTCGTGGCGCATGATGACGACCTCGAGCGGGTGTCCGGCCGGGCCGGTCGAATCGCGGAGCTGAGCTTCGACGAAATCAGCTCTTACGACGCCGGCTACAACTTCGTCGCGCCCGATCGTGGCGGATTCCCGTTTCGCGGCCAGGGCGTTCGGGTTCCGGAGTTGGCCGAAGTCTTCGCCAGATGTCCGCGCCAGCGTTTCGTTGTCGAAATCAAGCAAACCGCACCGAGTCTCGTGCAACCGCTGCTCGCGGTAATCGAAGCGGCGGGGATGGCCGCGCGGGTGCTGGTCGCCAGCGAAGATCAGCGGCCGATCGACGAAATGCGCGCGACCGCGCCCGGAATTCCAACAAATCTGCCGGCTGCCGAGACCGGCGAGTTGTTTCGGTCGCTTGCGCCCGGCGCCGAACCCTATCGGCCGCGCGGCGCCGCTTTGCAAATCCCGCCCGAGTATCACGGCTGGAAGCTGGCGACGGCGGAAAGCGTGGCCGCGGCCCATCGCCTGGGTCTCGAAGTGCACGTTTGGACGGTCAACGAGCCGGCGGCAATGCGCGCGCTGCTCGAAATCGGCGTGGACGGCGTCATTACCGATTTTCCCGCCCGCGCACTGGCGCTGGTGGCGGCGCGATAAAATCGGCCGCGCTTTCCCGTATGCGCGGGCTTTTGTTAGGATCCGATGACTTTCCGACGAACCGAAGCGAATGGAGACCGATGCGATGAAGCTCGATACGACACTCACGACGCGCGACCTGAGCGAGGTCGCGGCATTCGCGCGCCAGGCCGAAGATCAGGGCTTCGACGCTATCTGGTCGATGGAGGCGGGTAACGACGGGCTGTTGCCGCTGGCGATTGCCGCCGAACATACGCATCGCGTCAAGCTTGGACCGGCGGTCGCGATCGCTTTTCCGCGCAGTCCGATGGCGATGGCGTATTCGGCGTGGGACTTGAGCGCGCTGTCGAAGGGCCGTTTCATCCTCGGTCTCGGCACCCAGGTCAAGGGCCATATCGAGCGGCGTTATGGCGTCAAATGGGAGCCGCCGGTGGCCAAACTGCGCGATTACGTGCAGGCGCTGCGGGCGATTTTCAAATGCTGGCAGGAGGGCGGCAAGAAGCTCACCTACGCGGGCAAATACTACAATCTTTCGCTGATGACGCCGTTTTTTGCGCCGAAGCCGCATAACTATCACATCCCGATTTATGTCGCCGGCCTGAACGCGCAGATCCTCAGGATGGCGGGCGAATTGTGCGACGGCCTGCACGCCCATCCGTTCACTTCGGCCAAATATCTGCGCGAATATCTCGTGCCGCATATCGAAGAGGGCTTGGCGAAGTCCGGCCGCCCGCGCAAGGACTTCACGATTACGACCACGCCGTTCGTGATCGTCGGCCGCAATGCCGATGAACTCGCGCGGGCCAAGGCCGGCGTGCGCCAGCAGATTTCGTTTTACGCCTCGACCCGCACCTATCAGGTGGTGCTCGACACCCACGGATGGGGCGAGGTGGCGCCGAAACTCAACGAACTGGCGGCCAAGGGCGATTGGGCCGGGATGCCGAAGCTGATCACGGACGAGATGCTCGAGGTTTACGCGGTCACCGGCACTTACGAGAATATCGGCGAAAAGGTGCGCGAACGCTTCGACGGCCTGCTCGACCGGGTGAACTTTTACGTTCCCTACAAGGCGGCGTTCGACGACGCGACCTGGCGGCGGCTGTGCAAGCAGCTCAACGGATGAGCGCCGCGCCGCGCCCCCTCCGTCATTCGCGGGCTCGACCCGCCCCTTCCGTCATTCGCGGGCTGGACCCGCGAATCCATGCCGCTGGATGGCCGGGTCACCCTCGGGCTTGACCCGAGGGCCGGCCATGACGGCCTTTCCTGCCTCCGGCGGCGGACGGCCGCTACGCCGGCGCGTACGGGCGCGAGCCGATCGCCGGACGCGCGAGGCCCAGATTCTCGCGCAGCGTGGTGCCGGTATAGTCATGGTGAAACAGGCCGCGGCGCCGCAGCTCCGGCGCGACCAGCCGCACGAAATCCTCGTAGGCGCCCGGCATATGCGTCGCCGCCAGCACAAAGCCGTCGCAGGCGGGCGCGCTGAACCATTCCTCGAGTCGATCGGCCACTTGCGCGCCCGTGCCGACGAAGAGCGGGAACTCGCGCAGCCGCCCGCGTCCGCTGAAGGTCGCGAAATCGCGCACCGTCGGATTCGCTTTGCCGCTCAGTTGAACCACGCGGTCGCGAATCGCCTGCAATCCGCTGATCGCCGCCAGCTCCTCGGCCGTGAACGGATCGTCCAGTTCCTTCGTCGCGAAATCGAAGTTCAGCACTTCGGAAAGCAGCGCCAGCGTGTCGATCGGCTTGGCCAGATTGTCGATCATCGCGGCCTTATCCTC
>DAHZDR010000145.1 GCA_027403435.1 Deltaproteobacteria bacterium | reverse complement strand
CGGCTGTCACCCTGTGCCGCAGGGGAGCCTGGCTATCATTCGACGGGCAGTCGATTAAGAATAGTCGCCGATGGCCGCCACTCCGTCCTCGCATCTGGTGCTCGCCCGCAAATGGCGTCCGGAACGCTTCGGCGAACTGGTTGGCCAGGAGCATGTCACGCGCACCCTGGTCCAGGCGCTCAAGAGCGGCCGGATCGCGCACGCGTTTCTCTTTACCGGCATCCGCGGCGTTGGCAAAACCACGGCGGCGCGGATCTTGGCGCGATGCCTCCAATGCGCCGAGGGGCCGACCCCGGAGCCGTGCGGAACCTGCGCTGCCTGCGTCGAAATTCGCGCCGGTGCGGCGCTCGACGTGGTCGAAATCGACGGCGCCACCTATCGCAAAATCGACGACGCCCGCGCGATTATCGAAAACCTCAGCTATCGCCCCGCCCGCGACCGCTTCAAGGTTTACATCATCGACGAGGCCCATCAGCTAACCGATCAAGCCTTCAACGCGCTGCTGAAAACGCTCGAGGAGCCGCCGCCCCACGTCAAATTTATCCTCGCGACGACCGAGCCGCGGAAGATGCCCGAGACCATCCTGTCGCGGCTTCAGCGCTATGACTTCCGGCGGATTCCGTTCGCCGCGATCGTCGCGCGGCTGACCGAGCTGGCCTCGCGCGAGACGGTCGCGGCCGACCCCGCCGCCCTGCGCCTGCTCGCGCGCGAGGCTGGCGGCAGCATGCGCGACGCCGAACGGATGCTCGAAACGGCGATCGCCTCGCTCGACGGCAAGGTGACCGAAACCGAAGTCGCGGCGATTCTCGGCGTCGCCAGCCGCGGCCGCGTTTTCCAGACGGTCGCGGCGATTCTCGCCCACGACGCCGCCGCGGCGCTGGGGGCGGTCCGCGAGCTTCATCGGCGCGGCGCCAATCTCGAATCGCTCGGCCGCGACCTGCTCGAAGTCCTGCGCAATCTCGCCGTCGCCAAATTGCCCGGCGGCGCCGGCCCCGAAAGTCCGCTAGCCGACCTGCCCGACCAGGAGGCCGAGGAACTCAAGCGGCTCGCCGTCGATCCGAGCGGGCGCGATCTGATGCGCCTGTTCCGGCTGATGGCCGACGCGCAGGAGCGCATCGTGCGCTCGCCCTATCCGGACCTGTTGCTGGAGATGGCGGTGATCCGGATGGCGTCATTGGCGCCGGTGCTCGACGCCGACGACTTGATGCGCGCGCTCGGCGCCGCCAATCCCGCCAGCGGCGGATCGCCCCAATCGCCGCCCCGCGCCACGCCGCTCGCGGGCGGCGGCTCGGGTCCGGCGGCGCCGCGCGGCGCCGCGGCGGGCGAAGCCGTGTTCACGCCCGTGCCGGCGCGCCAGTTGCGCGTCGAAGGCGAGGTCAAGGCCGCCGCGCCGGCGCGCCGCGCGGCGCCCGCGCCGTCACGCCCGAAAATTGCTCCAGCCGCGCCGCCGCCGGCCGCCGTCACAACGGCCGTCGCCGCAACGCCCGAGCTTCCCGAGTTGCGCGATTTTATCCGTGCGCGCCGCGCCGCTCTGGCCGGCTTCATGGAGCAGGGCGCGACGCTTCAGCTCGACGGCGATCTGCTGACGATCGCGCCGCGCAACGATATTTATGTTCGCTATCTGACCGATAATCGTAACGTGGTGGCGGATCTCGCCAGCGAACTTTACGGACGCAAAATCCGCGCCGAAGTCGGCGCGGCCGGCGCCGTCCCGCCGCCGCCGGCCGCCGCGCAACCGGCGTCTCCGGCCGCCGCGCCGAACCCCGCCGCCGATTCCGCGCTGGCCGGCCGCGCCAATTCGGCTGCGGCCCTGGCGGCGCCGGACCCTGGCATGGCCGATGTCGCGCCGGCGCTTGCGCAATCCGCGCCGACTTCCGCCGAACTGCGCCAGTCGGTCCATGCCGATCCGGTCGTGCGTCGGATCTTCGACGAATTTCAGGCGCGCCTGGTGGAAGTGCGCGCCAATGGAACCGCGGCCGCGCCGGCGGAATCCGCGCCGCGCAAGCCCTAGGGCCGCGCGCGATGTTATGCTTGGCGCAAGGAGTTTAATCCCATGGCGGAATTTGATTTGTCAGCCCTGATGCAACAGGCGCAGGCCATGCAGGAAAAGCTCAAGCAACTGCAGGAAGAGGCCGCCGCTAAAACCGTTGACGCCGACGCCGGCGGCGGGATGGTGCGCGTCACCGCGGACGGCGCGATGCGCCTGCGGAAAATCGCCATCGATCCCGCCCTGATGGCCGCCAACGACAAGGCGATGCTCGAGGACCTGGTCGTCGTCGCCGTCAACGAAGCGCTGAGCCGCGCGCAGGCGCTGATGACCCAGGAACTCGGCAAGGCCGCGCCGTTCCCCGGTTTCAGGATTCCCGGCCTGTTCGGCGGCAACGACTGACGATTGGAGACGCTGCGGGGCGCCACGCGATGGCTGAAAACCTGAAACGCAACGACGGCCTGCCGCCCGCGATGACCCGTCTGGTCAAGGAGCTGTCGCGCCTGCCGGGGGTCGGCGAAAAGACCGCCTCGCGGCTCGCCTTCAATCTGCTCAACCGCCCGCGCGACGAAGTAATCGCGCTGGCCGAAGCGCTGCTCGAAATGAAGGAACGGGTGGGCCTGTGCGGCGAATGCTTCGGCCTTTCCGACGCGCCCCGCTGTTCGATCTGCGCCGATCCGGAGCGCGCGCACGAGCTGATTTGCGTGGTCGAAGGGCCCGCCGACCTGATGGCGATCGAGCGGGCGCGCAGCTTCGCCGGCGTTTATCACGTCCTGCACGGAGCGATCGCGCCGCTCGACGGAATCGGTCCCGACGATATCAAGATTGACGAACTGCTCGCCCGCGTGCGCGACGGCGCCGGCGCCGTCAGCGAAGTCCTGATCGCCACCAACGCCACCGTCGAAGGCGAGACCACCGCGCTCTATCTGGCGCGGGCGCTGAAGCCGCACGGCGTCAAGACCACGCGCCTGGCGCGCGGCCTGCCGGCGGGCGGCGATCTCGAATACAGCGATTCGGCGACGCTCACCAGCGCGATCAGCGGCCGCCGCGAACTTTAGGCCGGCGCGCCGTTGGACGCATCCGGCGCGCGCCGCGCCGCGCTCACTGATCGCCCGGCGCGGAAACGCCGCCGCTGAAGGCCGCGACCTCGCGCCGCCATTGCGGGCCGAACGTCAGGATCAGCACCTGCCGATTGATTTGCTGGTCGCGGGTCAGGCTGCGCCAGGTGCCGCCGCCGGCGGCCGCCATCGCCTGATAGGCGTGCTGCGTCTGCAGATAAAAGTCCGGCAACGGACTGTCGCCGAACTTGGCCGGATCGAGCCCTTCGCCTTTGGCCAGCTCCCGCACGAACCGCCGATGCTCCTCGACGGTCACATCGACCGTGTTGAAGGTTCCGTTCTCCATCCGGAATTTCGCGATTTCGCTCATCACCGGCGCGACGTCTTCGTCGAACGGCGGCGTGTCGCCCACCAGCACGATCACTTTTCTCGCCGACGGCCGCCAGTCCATCCGATCGATCGCCGTGCGCACCGCGCCCAGCGTATCTTCCTGCCATTCGCCGCCGTCATGCGCGCGGATATTGTTCAGGAACTGGATTAGGGTTCCGGGCGACACCGTGAGCGTTTGCGCTTCGATCGGCTCTCCGCGTCCGCCGAAGACCACGATTCCAATCCGCGCGGTGGGCACCAGCCGATGGATCGCCAGCACCAGTTGCTTCATCCGCTCCTTGACGTCGTTGATGATCAGCTTCATCGAACCGGTGCCGTCGATCACCAACACCACGTCGAGGCCGTTTTTGCGTAGTCCGCCGATAAAACCGCCGAAGCCGGCGCCGATTCCCTGGCCGTAACCCGAACCGATTCCGCCGCCGCGGCCGACGCCGATTCCGCCGCCGGCGATCGCGCGCACGTAATGGGTCGCCTCGGCCACCGCCTGCGCGCCGTTGAGCGACACCACCGGCCGCGCAATCGGCATCGGCGCCGCCATCTCCGGCATCGCCATCTCGGGCAGATTGAGCCGCTTCATCCGGTCATGGCCGCCGTTGCCGCCGCCGCCCGACTGGAAATTCACCGTGATCAGGTTAAGGCCGGTCTCCAGATGCACGCCCCACAGCAGGAACAGGAGAATCAGCGCGTGGATTGCGATCGAGATGGGCAGCGGGCCTTCCATGAAGCGCAACGCGTTGCGCAGCGCCGCCCGGCGTTCGGCCGGCGCGCCGGCGGCGGCGGCGAGCGTCCGCCGATTGCGCGCCGTCAGCAGGTAAATCGCGAGCGCCACCAGCAGCACCGACGCCGCCGCAATCCCCGCCGCTTTTAAGCTAATCACCCTCGTTCGCCTTAATCCGTCCGCGCCGGTTCGACCATACGCTCCGCGCCGCGGAAAAATTCATCGCGCGCCGCCACGCCCCGGCTACCGCATCCCGCCCGCGGCCGGCGCGACCGCTTCCGGCGCGGGCGCCGCCGGTTCGGCGATCGTCGGCGCCGGCGTTTCAGCCTGACCGCCCGCGCCGCCCGAATCGCGCGAAACCGCCAGCGCGACCTGTTCCGCGCCGGCGCCCTTGGCGATATCCAGAATCCGCACCATATCGCCCAGAATCACCCGCGCGTCGCCGTCGAAGACCACCAGTTTCTCCGGCGATTTCGCGAGCGCGCGCTGTAGCGCGCCGCCGAGTTCCGCTTCGCCGACCGGCTGCCGGTCAACGAAAATGCGATGGTCCGCGGTGTAAGTTACAGTGACGCCCCGGGAGCGCTGATTCTCCGCCCGCGGCGCCGTTTGCGGCAAATCGACATGCGCGGCGGACTCGATCGTCACCGCCGTCGCCACCATGAAAATAATCAGCAGAACCAGGAAAATGTCGGTCAACGGCGTGATATTGATCGACGCGAAGATGCCCCCCTGCTGATTGCCGGCCTGAATCGCCATCGGCCCTGGTCCTCGCGCGCGCCGCGGCCGTCAGCTTCCGGAGCTGGGCGGCGGCGGATTAATCGTCCGCTTGGCGGCGATTGCGATCTGGCTCGCGCCGGCGGCCTTCGCGATCTC